>LUZO01000253.1 GCA_001603685.1 Bacteroidales bacterium Bact_23 | reverse complement strand
TTTACCAACATTTTAGCATTATTTATATTATCGGTATTTAGAAATGTTCTAAATTAGCTGACGCTAAATACTACTGATTATGAAACCCATTTATACTGACCTTACTCTGCCGGTTAGCGGAATGAGCTGTGCAGCCTGCGCAGTCTCCGTCGAAAGCATACTGTCACATGTTGACGGGGTGTTTTCCGCATCGGTAAACTATGCCACTTCAAGTGTAAAAATCAGGTTCAACCCCCTGCAGGTAACCCTCGACCAGTTGCAGATGGCGCTGAAACCCATAGGATACGACCTTGTAATTGAAACGGAAGACGACAGCAAAGCCTTTGAAGAGCTCGAAACCGGCCGTCACCTGATTCTGAAGCGCCGGCTGCTGGTAGCCATTATCTTCGCGCTGCCAATTTTCGTCATCTCCATGATCTGGCATCACCCTTCCCCGTCCATGCAATGGGCACTGCTTCTGATGAGTATTCCGGTGCTTTTCTATTCGGGCAGGGGGTTTTATCAGACCGCCTTCAGGCTGGCTCTTCACGGCCAAACCAATATGGATACGCTGGTTGCGCTGGGCACTGCCGCAGCATTCATCCTGAGCCTGATCAACACCCTCTTTCCCACCCTGATTTCAGGAGGCGGCGTTACCGCTTATGTATACTACGAATCGGCAGTGGTCATCATTACCCTGATTCTGCTGGGCAGATACCTTGAAGAACGAAGCCGCGGAAAAGCATCCGAAGCCATAAAAAACCTGATGGGACTGCAGCCCGAAACCGCCATCAGGCTGCGCGACGGCAAACAGGAAGAGGTGGCCATAAAACAGCTGATGCCGGGCGATACCGTGCTGATAAAACCCGGTTCGGTAATTCCGGTTGACGGAGTGATTGTTTCGGGCAGTTCATGGATTGAAGAGAGCATGATGAGCGGCGAGCCTGTTCCCGTTTTCAGGCAGAAAGGCGAACAGGTGCTGGCCGGCACGCTGAACAAGGACAGCGTACTGCATGTAACCACGCTGAAGACCGGTAAGGAAACCTCACTGGCACGGATCATCGCCATGGTAAATGAGGCGCAGAACTCAAAACCGCCGGTTCAGTTGCTGGTCGATAAAATATCGGCCATCTTTGTTCCCGCGGTAATCCTCATCAGCCTGATCACCTTTTTTACCTGGTGGCTGCTAATACCCGGCGATAACCTCACCTATGCCATCGTTACTTCAATCAGCGTACTGATTATTGCATGTCCATGCGCACTGGGTCTGGCCACACCAACCGCACTTATCGCCGCCATTGGCCATGGTGCCGAACGGGGCATTCTGTTCCGCGATTCCAGCGGCATTGAATCGGCCGGAAAAACCAATGTGCTGGTTATCGACAAAACCGGCACCCTGACCATCGGAAAGCCGGAACTGAAAGAGGTTAAATATACCGGCAAAAGCCCTGAGGGTGAGACCAACCGCATATTTGCCGCACTCACCGGCCTTTCGGCGCACCCGCTTTCGGCTGCGGTATCGAAAAGCCTTTCTGCAGGCGATGAAAAGCTGCCTTCAATCACCGAATTCAACGACATTCCCGGAAAGGGCATTACGGGTTTGTGCGACGACAAACGCTACTACGCCGGCAGCCCCGCTATTCTATACGAGGCAGGCGTCACTCCCGATGCCGAAACCACCCGTATCTTCGAAGAATATCAAAAGGAGGCTGCCTCCATAGTGGTGCTGGCCGATTCATCGGAAGTGCTGGCCATTGCCGCGCTCAGCGACACCCTTCGCGAAGACGCCGTTCAGGCCGTGAATGCCATCAGGGAGATGGAAATTGAGCTTTATATGGCTACCGGCGACAATCAGACCAGCGCCGAACATATTGCCGGACAGGCCGGTATCAGTAAGATTCTGGCGAATGCTTCTCCTGAAAACAAGGCAGAGGTGGTTCGCAAGCTTCAGGCCGAAGGGCAGAAAGTGGCCGTTGCCGGCGACGGCATCAACGACACCATTGCCCTGGCTCAGGCCGATGTGGGCATAGCCATGGGCGGAGGAACCGATGCCAGCCGCGAAGCCGCAGCCATCACCCTTACCGGCCACCGCCTGATGCAGGTTGCCGAAACCATCAAACTGTCGCGCAAAACAAACCGCGTCATCAAAGAGAATCTGTTCTGGGCTTTCGGCTACAATGTCATTGCCATTCCACTGGCTGCCGGCGTGCTGTTTCCGCTTACCGGATTGCTGCTTAATCCCATGATTGCCAGCGCAGCCATGGCGTTCAGCTCGGTATCGGTGGTGTTCAACAGCCTCAGGCTGAGAAAACAAAATCTTATCTGACCTGTTTATTTATCACTGACAGGACGGCCGGAAATATAGCTTAACAGGAAAGCGGGTTAAATATGGAAACCCATCATCATCATCACCACCATCACCATTTGCCGGAAACGCAAAAGAACATCACCATTGCGTTTCTTCTTAATGCCGCTTTCACCGTAATTGAAATCATCGGTGGCATACTCACCAACTCGGTGGCCATTTTAACTGATGCGGTACATGATCTGGGTGATACCTTCTCGCTTGCCCTTGCCTGGTACACCGAGCGGCTGGCCCAGCGCAAGCCCGACGGGCGTTTCACTTACGGCTACAAGCGGTTTCCGGTGCTTGCCGCGATGGTAAATGCGGTTTTTCTGCTGGGAGCATCCATTTTCGTGCTCAGCCGCGCCATTCCGCTACTGCTGAAGCCCGAGCAGGTGCATGCTTCGGGAATGATCTGGCTGGCCATTGCCGGATTGATCTTCAATGGAGCCGCCGTGCTGAAACTGAGCAAGGGTGAATCGATAAATCAGCGGGTGGTTAAACTGCATCTGCTTGAAGATGTGCTTGGCTGGGCTGCTGTTTTAATCGGTGCCATCGTTATTCGGTTTACCAACTGGCTGTGGATCGACCCGCTTCTGGCCATCCTCATTGCCTTGTATATCATCTACAATGCAGTGAAAAACATAGCTTATGCCCTGCGGATTTTCCTGCAGGCCTCACCCGGCGAAACCGATATGCCGGGACTTAAGGAGAAGCTGATGGACATACCCGGAATCAACGATCTGCACGACATCCGCACCTGGAGCATCGACGGGCAGACGCATGTTTACACCATGCATGTGGTTGCCGCTAAGGGAACCGGGCCGGAGCAATACCCCGAACTGAAAAAACAAATCAGAAGCATACTGGCTGACGCCGGATTCGAATTTGTAACGGTGGAAATCGACAGCTTCGATGAACACTGCGAATTAAATGAGTATCAACAAACAAAATAAGAAAGGACCAGAATATGGCAAAAGTTGAAGTTAAAACCAATCTGAAATGCAACGGCTGTATTGCCGCCGTAAAACCCGGACTCGATGCAATTGAAGGGCTCAAAAAATGGGAAGTTGACCTCACCGATCCCGAAAGAAAGCTGACCGCCGAAGTTGATTCGGAAGAGCTGAAACAGACCATCATCAGTTCGCTAGAGAAATCGGGCTACAAGGCATGGAGCTAAAAAAAACGGGGCGCATTAAAAAGCGCCCCGTTTTTTTTAATCGGAGAGGTTTTCAACCAGGCCTACAGCCTTTCAGCTACCTTATCCCAGTTCACAATATCCCAGAACGACTTCACATAGTCGGGGCGGCGGTTCTGGAAATCAAGATAGTAGGCATGTTCCCACACATCGCAGGTAAACAGCGGTTTCAGCCCGTCGCGCATGGGATTGCCTGCATTTGAGGTAGAAACCACCTTCAGTTTCCCTTCTTTGTCCTCCACAAGCCAGGCCCATCCCGAACCAAACTGTTTTACGGCTGCATCGGAAAACACATTCTTAAAATTCTCGAACGAGCCGAACGACTCATTGATCTTCTCAAGCAGTTTTCCGTCGGGAGCGCCGCCCTTACCGCCAAGCCCTTCCCAATAGAAGGTATGGTTCCATACCTGAGCGCCATTGTTGAAAATGCCGCCATCCGATTCGCGGACAATCTCCTCGAGGGTGGCATTCTCGAAACGGGTTCCGGGAATCAGGTTGTTCAGGTTATTGACATAGGCCTGATGGTGTTTGCCATGATGAAAACTTACTGTCTGAGCGCTGATTACAGGCTCCAGTGCGTCCGGGGCATACGGAAGCGCGGGTAATTCGAATTTCATGATAAAAAGGTTTTATTGGGTGAATAAATTGTCATCCGTTAAAAAATCAAATATACGGCTTTATTCCATATCATACTAAAATGGTTATCAGATGATATTCCGGTATCAATAAAAGCCACGCTACGGGTTCTGCTTCCACACGGCCGGTACACCTGCTAAATATATTATACAGACACAAACCTTTGCAGAAGCAAAAACCGTAATGGCAGCAGGTTATTTCAACATCAGGAAATCGACATCCGAACCCGGATCAATTTCTCTTGGCGTAGTACCGTAGCGGAAGAGCCTCATCGGGTGGCGGCCGATCAGTTTCAGGTGGCCGTTGTCATATTGCAGTGAGGTTGCCTCGCGCAGTCCTGCCACATACATATCCGGATTTGCCTTGATGAACTCCTCGATACGCTGTTCGCGGGTTTCCCCTCCGTGCCCTTCGGGATGGGCATCCAGGTAGTGCGGATTTATCTGGAAAGGAACTATCCCCATGCAATCAAAGCTATCGGGCTGAACGATGGGCATATCATTGGTGGTTCGCAACGAAGGGCAGGCAACATTTGAACCTGCGCTCCATCCGATATAGGGAACTCCGGCCAGCACCCTGCCTCTGATGGCCTGCATGATTCCGGTGCGCTGCATCTCCCTTACCAGATGGAAGGTATTTCCACCGCCTGTCATGATTGCCTCAGCATCGGTAACCGCCTTGATGGGATCGGGTACATGATGAATGGAATAGACGATATAGCCAAGCTCGCTGAAAACTTTGCTGACCTTTTCCTCATATTCGTTGTACGACAGCGTTACGCCGGCATACGGAACAAAAAGGATGCGCTTTACTCCGGTGCCGCTCAGAAAGTTACTGATGTCCTGACGGGGCCATCCCAGATACTCCTCACCGGGATTGGTTGAATTGCTGATAAGTAGGAATTTCATATTTATTTGAGTTTT
>LUZO01000252.1 GCA_001603685.1 Bacteroidales bacterium Bact_23 | reverse complement strand
GGACTATTTTGTAAATACAATTCGTATGAAACATCCTATTTTAATCCGCAAAGGTTGTTGTACCCTTTTTTTTGTAAATTTACCCTGCATAATTCCGGTCAAAAAACAGTCGCATGAAAATCATCCGCCAGATCATCGTAATTGCAATCATAATTGCCGTACAAATTCTTATGCTGCCTCTGCTGAAGGCCGGACAACCGCCAAGGCAGTTCAGGGAGGTAAAGCTTGCAGGTGAAGTCGTTGAAATCAGGGTAAGCGACGGCAGGTATGTGATTGCACTGCTGAACGACCACATTGTCCACACCTCTTTCTACCCGGATGGAAAGCCTCAGAAAGACTTTTCGTTTGCCCCGGTGCATAGCCCGAAAATGGTGGAATTTACCATCGCCGAGGATGAAAGCAAGGTATCCGTCACCACGAAAGGCATACGGGTACGGATAAACAAATCGCCGTTTTCGATCACCTATTTTCACAACGGTAACCGGCTGATTTCCGAGAACGCAAACTACCGGTGCGGCGACAGTTTAAATGTGATTGACCTCGGCATTGGGCCGGATGAGGTACTGTACGGCGGCGGCGCGAGGGCACTGGGGATGAACCGCCGCGGCAACCGGCTGATGCTCTACAACCGTGCGCACTACGGATATGAAGAACGCTCGGAGCTGATGAACTACACCCTGCCGCTGTTTATGTCGTCGAACAAATATGCCGTTCTGTTCGACAATGCCGGATCGGGCGTTCTCGACCTCGACAGCAAAAAAACCAATGAAGTCAGCTACGAATCGGCATCGGGAATTGCCAATTATTACCTGATTGCCGGTGAAGACTGGTATGATCTGGTAAAGAAATACACCCTGCTGACCGGCCGTCAGCCGCTGCCTCCGCGCTGGGCCTTCGGCAACTTCAGCAGCCGCTTCGGCTACCACTCGCAAAAGGAGACCGAAGCTACCGTAAAAAAGTTCATCAGGGAAGGAATTCCGCTGGATGCCGTCATCATCGACATCTACTGGTTCGGAAAGGAGATACAGGGCTCCATGGGCAACCTCGACTGGCTGCGAGACAGCTTCCCCAATCCGCAAAGGATGATGAAACAGTTTCAGAAAAAAGGAATAAAAACCATCCTGGTTACCGAACCGTTTATCCTCACCACCTCAAACCGCTGGAAAGAGGCGGTTGACAGAAAAGTACTATGCACCGGCGACGACGGGAAACCCTTTACCTACGATTTCTATTTCGGGAATACCGGCCTGGTGGATATTTTCGAGCCGGCTGCCAGAGAATGGTTCTGGAACATCTACAAGGGATTGGTTCAGCAGGGTGTCGGCGGCTGGTGGGGCGATCTGGGCGAACCGGAGGTACACCCCTCTGCCCTGCGGCACTTCAGCGGAAAGGCGGATGAACTCCACAACGCCTATGGCCATGAATGGGCAGGCATGATCTATGAAGGCTACCACCGCGATTTCCCCGATACCCGCCCGTTTATCCTGATGCGCGCCGGATATGCCGGCTCACAGCGCTACGGCATGATTCCGTGGAGCGGTGATGTGAACCGGACCTGGGGCGGACTGGTGCCGCAACCCGAGATTTCGCTGCAGATGGGAATGCAGGGGCTGGCCTATATGCACTCCGACCTTGGCGGCTTTGCCGGCGGCGATACCATCAACAACGAGCTGTACACGCGATGGCTGCAATACGGGGTCTTTCAGCCCGTTTACCGCCCTCATGCTCAGGAGCATATCCCGGCGGAACCGGTCTTCCAGAACGCCACAACCAAAGCCAGGGCAAAGGAAGCCATAGAGCTGAGGTATGCCCTTCTGCCATACATTTACAATATGGCGTTCGAAAACAGCCAGTCGGGAAAACCGCTGATGATTCCGCTCTTCTTCAACGAGCCCGATAATCCCGACCTGCTTACCTACGACACCGCCTATATGTGGGGCAGCGCCTTTCTGGTCTCTCCCGTAAAAAGTCCCGGGCTGGCCACCCAGCGCATCTACCTGCCCGCCGGCCACAACTGGACCGACTTTTATACCGGTGAAACATTCCCGGGCGGACAGTATATCCGGGCAAAACTCGAACCCGGGCACATACCCGTTTACATCCGCAGCGGCGCTTTTATCCCGATGAAGCAGGGATTGAAATCGACGGCGGAGTACAGCCTCGACCATTTCGAACTGCACTATTATTCCGACACTACCGTAGAAAAGAGCAGCTACTGCCTCTACAACGACGACGGTGAAACGCCCGGCGCCATCGAAAAGGGCAGATATGAATTCATCGATTTCGCCGCCTGCGAAACGGAGACCTCCCTGACGATAGAGATCGTAAGAACAAAGGCGGAAGGCCATTTTGCCCGTTCGCAGCACAACATCACCCTGTTTGTCCACAACCTGGCAGAAAAGCCCGCCGGCATGAAAATCAACGGCGCAGTGGTTGCACCAAACCAATGGAGCTGGGATGCCGGGAACAAAACCCTTAACCTGAAAACCGGAAATACCGGAGACAAAATGAAGATTGAGATATTAAGGCGGTTATACTAAGAAAAACCGGCTCAATTTCTTTTTTAACGGATTCTGTAACAACAGAAATTCCACTAATTTTGCACTGCCAAATAAAAAACCATTTCTTATATGAAAAAGCTGATTTTCATTGCTTTACTGAGCGCCCTACTGTTCGGTTGCGACAATACCAAAAAGGAATATGAAGCCCTTAGGGTACGCTACGACAGCCTGCTTTCCATCGGATTTACCAAAGACACCGCCCTGATCGGTTACCTGGAGTCGTTCAATGCCATTCAGGCCAACCTCGACTCCATCAAAAGGGCTGAGATGATCATTACCCGGACAGCTACCGGCGAAGAGGGCACGCAGCCAGACGCAAAGGAGCAGATTAACCGCGACATCAATATGATTTATGAGATGCTGCAGCAGAACAAAAAGACCATTGCCGATCTGCGCTCAAAGCTCAAAAAATCAAATGCAAATGTTACCGCCCTCGAGGAGATGATTAACCGCATGACCCGCCAGATTGAGGAGAAGGATGTGGAGATTGCAGAACTGAGGGACAAACTGGAGCAGATGAACATCCAGATTGATATCCTCAGCTCGAATGTGGAGAGCCTGACCGCCGAAAGCAGGGCCAAATCGAAGGTAATCAGCGAACAGACCGGCGAACTGAATACCGCCTATTATGTAATCGGCACCAAAAAGGAACTTCGCGCCAACAACATCATCACTATGGAAGGCGGCTTTGCCGGCATCGGCAGAAACAAGAAGATAAAGGAGGATTTCAACCAGGATTACTTTACCCGCGTTGATATTACCCACCTGACTTCAATCCCCGTGCTGCATAAAAAAGCCACCATAGTAACCACCCACCCCTCGCAGTCGTACACCATTTTCGGCGATAAACGGGTGGACAGCATCGTAATCAGGAACCCCAAAGAGTTCTGGTCAGCCTCGAAATACCTGGTTATTGTAATTGACTAAGCCTGAAAGATTTTTCAAAGAAAATGCCCGGTCAACGCCGGGCATTTCTGATTATAAGCCGAACCAAAAACCTAAGTGCCCCTGATCAAAGCCAGTAAGCAGACCAATGGCTGCACGGCACGAAAATCAGTCATTATAACCAGACTCTTCATTCAGGATTATGCACCGGAGCGCATAATCTTATAAAGGGAAACTTTCCAAAACCGGGCCACCCCGCCCGTCACTTATCCGCACTGAAGCGGCTCTTGCCGCAAGCTTTATTTCATAACGGCAAGATAGCGGTCGCGGATTGCCTTTACCTTTTCGATGGTCAGGTTCTCGCGGTAAACCCTCACCAGTTCCCTGATGTTTCTGTCCTCATAGAACCATGCATAAGCCGCATCGAAATAAAGAATGCCGGTATCGTATTTTGCCTCTTTGGTTACATTGCGGAACTCCTCGAATTCGAGCGGACGCGGCAGGGTAAAATAGGCATGGTGCGGCTGCGACTTATCAATGTACAGACCATCACCGGCCGGCTCCAGATAAAAGAACTTGTTCAGGGTAATAATTGCCGGCACATTCACCACCTTTCCGATCTTTTTCCGGTAATTCAACCCCTCTTCCACATACAGTTTCTGAAGTTCCCTGATATCCTCAAACTGAATCAGGTCGCGGATTCTGATAACCTCTACCACCTGACCGGACAGTTGCACCACTCCCGAAACCGCATCGAACGGCTTGGTAAATCTCTTCCTGATATTCAGTGTGGCGCGGGTAACCTGTTCCAGCGGATAATGGCCGTCGAGGGCCAGAAACAGGTAAAGGGGCTTCATCGCTCCGGGCACTTCATCATAATATCCGCCAAAAGGAGAAACACTCTCAAGCAGACAGGCATTGGGCATCAAACTATCATCATCAAGGCAGGTTAGCGGTTCTTCCTTCATAAGCCCGCCAAAGCGTTCTATAACTACAGGCTTTTCCATGGCTGTTTTCTATTAGTAATTATCTGCGAAATGTACGACAAAAACGGGTAAAATGCAAGCGAAGGGTGAAAGTATTTTGGATTTGAATCCGCCTCTGGCGGATGAAGCAGCTTGCGCTGCATTTGAGTCCGCCAAAGGCGGATTTGAAAATTTGAAGTGCCTGGCGGCGCTCCGCCGCGGCGGATGAAGCAGCTTGCGCTGCATTTGAGTCCGCCAAAGGCGGATTTGAAGATTTGAAGCGCCTGACGGCGCATTTGAGGATTTGATCCGCCGCAGCGGATAGCGATTCAATATAAACGGACGTCAAAAGAAGCCACAAAAAAGGCCGCTTCTGCGACCTTCCTTGCTCCCCCTGCTGGACTTGTCCGCCGCGGCGGACAGCGACCCTCTGATTATTATTCAATAGCCTGTTTTATAAAATCTCGTCCGGCGCCTGTCTTAAAGTATTTCTCTCTTTTCATCGCCGCACTTCAGGTTTCAAACGATTCATAATAGACAAGCTTCCAAGGGCCTCGTCCTTTGGTATATTTCCCAAGCAAACCATTATTGTGCTGAAACAAGCGGGTTTCCAAATCTTCGGTATGCCCTGTATATAAAATTCCCTGAGATAAACTTTGAATCACATAGGTATAGTACATAACCTGTCTCTTATACACATCTC
>LUZO01000251.1 GCA_001603685.1 Bacteroidales bacterium Bact_23 | reverse complement strand
GTCTGGACGGGACTCGAACCCGCGACCCCGTGCGTGACAGGCACGTATTCTAACCAACTGAACTACCAGACCAGAAAAGAACTTCTCGCGATTGAGGCTGCAAAGATAAATACTTTTTTTAATCCTGCAATAGGTCGGTGAAAAAATATTTATTTTTTGATTTTACATTGTTTCAAAACACAAATAGAGTTTATTTTGTTATTAAACTGAAATTGGGATTTTTATGAGTCATTACGAAGAAGAGACTTTTCGTTTCAGGGGCGACGACTTTGAAGTCAATCGCGGTTACTTCAATGAATATGGCCGCCAGCAGCATCCCCACTCGCTTTTTATCGGCTGCTCCGATTCCAGGGTAGTGCCTTCCATGATTACCAAAACCATTCCCGGCGAGTTGTTTATCATCCGTAACATCGCCAATCTCGTGCCGCCATACAGAGAATCATCGGAATTCCTGGCCACCACTTCGGCCATCGAATATGCCGTTCAGGTGCTGAATGTCAAAAATATCATCATTTGCGGTCACTCAAACTGTGGCGGTTGCGCCGCCCTGTGGCATGACCACGGCAATACCGGGCTTATGCCCCATACCCGAAGATGGCTCGAACTTGCATCGCCCATTAAGGAGAGGGTTACCAGAATTATGGCAACTGCCGATCCCGCTGCCAGGGAATGGCTTACCGAACGAATCAACATCATCGAACAGATGAACCACCTGATGACTTATCCGTATATCAGAGAGCGGGTTGAAAACAACGAACTCAAAATTTATGGATGGCACTATATGCTGCACTCAGGAAAAATCTACCAGTACAACGAATCAGCAGGATATTTTGAATCGAAAGACGATTAATCTCAACAAACAGAATTCTGCCCGGATAAAAACTCTGTTTTTTCATAATATATTGAACATTTTTACTGCAGAATGCTTTAGAAGTGTACCCTGTTAAACACAAACCGAGGAAAATATGAGTAAATTAATTGGAATCAGGCATGAGGATAAGTACGAAATGGAAAGAAGGGCGCCGCTGACGCCCTACCATGTAGAGCAACTGATTAACCGGAAGAAACTGGATATTATTGTTCAGACTTCGCCAAAACGCGTTTTTTCGGATGAGGAATACCTGAAAGCCGGTGCAAAGATTGCCGATAATCTTGATGAATGCTGCGTAATTCTGGGTGTGAAAGAGATTCCTGAAGCGTTCTTCAAGCCCGACAGAACTTATGTCTTTTTCTCGCATGTAATAAAGGGGCAACCTCACAATATGCCCATGCTCAGGCGAATGATGGAGCTTGGCTGTAATCTGATTGATTATGAGAAAATTGTGGATGAACAGGGACGCCGCCTGATTTTCTTCGGACGGTATGCCGGCCTGGCCGGAATGATCAACTCGCTCTGGTCGCTGGGATTGCGCCTTAGGGAATACGGCTACGAAACTCCGTTTATCAAAATAAAACAGGCACACAAATATGCTTCGCTTGCCGAAGCAAGAAAAGCCATCTCAGAAGTCGGGATTGAAATAGCATCCAAAGGGCTTCCCACTGAATTACAGCCTTTTACCATCGGATTCACCGGTTATGGGAATGTATCGCAGGGCGCACAGGAGATACTCGGACTGCTACCCGCCATTGAGATCACCCCCGATGAATTGCTGAAACTGAACCGGATACAGGATCTGCCGCAAAATCTGATTTACAAAATCGTCTTTCACAAGGAGCACCTCTCAGCCAGAATCATCGACAACGGCTTTGACTTACATGAATATCACACAAACCCGGAACGATACCACAGCATTTTCGAGCAGTATATTCCGCACCTCTCTATGCTGGTGAATGGCATGTACTGGGATACAAAATATCCCAGAATTGTTACGAAGGATTACCTGGCGAAGCTGTTCAGCCAGGGTAGGCCAAAGCTCACCGTTATCGGCGATATAACCTGCGATGTGGACGGAAGCATTGAAATCACACACAAGGGCACCGAAATCGATGACCCCATCTTTGTTTATAACCCCTTTACCCGCAAGCCAACCATGGGTTACAAGGGCGAAGGAATGCTGGTTATGGCGGTTGACATATTGCCAAGCGAGCTTCCGCGCGATGCCAGCAACGCCTTTTCAGATGCACTGCTCAACTACATCAAGCCGATTGCTGATTGCGATTTTAAGGAAAGCTACGATGATCTGGATTTGCCCCGCCCCATAAAAAAGGCGCTGATCCTGCACAACGGCCAGCTTACCAACGATTACAAATACATCGAAAAATATCTTAACAAATAACTTGTTAATCAGATAATTAAAATTGAAAATCAATAAAAACTCCCCTTCTAAGATGAAAAGAGTACTGATTCTGGGCGCCGGCCTGGTTGTTAAACCCATTGTAAAACATCTGCTGAATAAAGGAATCTATGTAACGGTTGCCACCCGAACCAAATCGAAAGCCGAGGCCATGATATCGGGGCACCCCAACGGCAATGCCGTAGCCTGGACGGTTGAAGATGAGCCTGCCCTTGACCGCATGATTTCGGAGCACGACCTTACCGTAAGCCTGCTTCCGTATGCCCACCATCTGCTTGTGGCAAAGCATTGCCTCAAACACAAAAAGAATATGGTTACTACCTCGTATGTGAAGCCAGAAATGCAGGCGCTTAATGCTCAGGCTAAAGAAGCGGGCATCATCATCCTCAACGAGCTGGGCCTCGATCCTGGCATTGACCACATGTCGGCCATGCGCATCATCGACAATGTGCGCAGCCGCAACGGAAAAATCGAGGAGTTCTACTCATTCTGCGGTGCGCTGCCGGCTCCCGAAGATGCCAACAATCCGTTCAGATACAAATTTTCATGGAGTCCGAAAGGTGTGGTGATGGCCGGAAACAACGACGGAAAATATCTGCGCCACGGGAAAATTGTTGAAGTACCTACTGAGGATCTGTTCAAAAATCCCCTGAAAGTGAATTTTGATAAGGTAGGGATGCTGGAGGTTTATCCAAACCGCGACTCAATCTCCTACATTGATATTTACGGGATTCCCGAAACCAAAACCATGATGCGCGGCACATTCCGCCTGCCGGGATGGTGCGAAAGCATTGATGCCATGAAACATCTGAATCTGATTTCAGATGAAAAATTTGACATGAGCGGAATGACCTACGCCGATTTTGTAGCCCATCAGATTGGTGCGGACAATTCAGCGGATATCAAGGCGAAAGTTGCAGATTATCTGAAGCTTGATGCAGGAGCCCATGCCATATCGGCAATGGAATGGCTCGGCCTGTTTGACCACAAACCCATGAACCGTGGTATTGACTCCCCCTTTGAAGTTACCAGCGACCTGATGATCGAGAAGATGTCGCTCGGGCAGCATGAGCGCGATATGGTGGTAATGCAGCACACCTTCCTGGCCTCCTACTCCGACGGCAAAAAGGAGGTGATCCGTTCAAAGATGCTCGATTTCGGCAGCCCCGCAACCGACACTTCCATTGCCAGAACAGTGGCGCTCCCTGCGGCCATAGGCGTGGAGATGATTCTGAACGGCGAAATCGCCGTGAAGGGAGTTTTCCGCCCGGTTATTCCCGAAATTTACAATCCGGTACTCGATGCGCTTGAAAAGCTTGACATTCGCATGGTTGAGGAATACGGCCTTCCGGAAAGCGATAACATTGCCTGACCTATAGTTGTAAAAAACAAAAGCCGCCCTGCAGCGGCAAAAAACAAAAAAAAGGAGCCGAAGCTCCTTTTTTTATTACAGTTGCGGACCGGCCGCCAACAGCCTCAGCCCTTCGACATTATCGGTATATTTCTCGAAATTATCGATAAACCGTTTGGCAAGGTCTTTTGCTTTCTCATCCCACACTTCGGGTGCGGGATAGGTATCGCGCGGGTCAAGCACCGCGGGATTAACCCCTTTCAGGCTGGTGGGAACCTCAAGGTTGAAATAGGGAATCATTTTGGTTGGCGCCTGATCGATTGAGCCGTCGAGGATGGCATCGATGATGGCGCGGGTATCCTTGATGGAGATGCGCTTGCCGGTGCCATTCCAGCCGGTGTTTACCAGATAGGCCTTTGCTCCTGCTTTTTTCATTCGTTTCACCAGCTCAACGGCGTATTTTGTCGGATGCAGAGCAAGGAATGCATTTCCGAAGCAGGCTGAGAATGTGGGCTGAGGCGAAGTTACTCCGCGCTCGGTACCTGCAAGCTTAGCAGTAAATCCTGACAGGAAGTGGTATTCGGTCTGGTCGGGGGTGAGCTTCGAAACCGGAGGCAGTACACCGAAAGCATCAGCGGTAAGGAATATCACCTTTGAAGCATGGCCGCCTTTTGAAACCGGCTTAACAATATTGTCGATGTGATAAATCGGATATGAAACCCTGGTATTTTCCGTTTTTGAGGCATCGGCAAAATCGATGGTGCCATCGGGCAGTACCACCAGGTTCTCCAGCAGCGCATCGCGACGGATAGCGTGATAGATATCGGGCTCATTCTCTTCGCTAAGGTTGATGCACTTGGCATAACATCCGCCTTCAAAATTAAAGATGCCGTCATCGTCCCAGCCGTGCTCGTCATCGCCGATAAGTGCGCGTTTGGGATCGGCCGAAAGGGTGGTTTTTCCGGTTCCGGAGAGGCCGAAGAAGATGGCAACATCACCATCCTTGCCCATATTGGCCGAGCAGTGCATACTGGCAATGCCCTTCAGCGGCAGGTAGTAATTCATCATAGTGAAGATGCCCTTTTTGATCTCACCGCCGTACCAGGTACCGCCAATCACCTGCATCCTCTCCTTCAGGTTGAACACCACAAAATTCTCCGAATTCATACCTTGCTCCTTCCAGAGCGGGTTGGTGGCCTTTGAACCGTTCATCAGAATGAAGTCGGGCTTGAAGGTTTTCAGCTCCTCATCGGTCGGGCGGATGAACATATTTTTCACAAAGTGCGCCTGCCAGGCCACCTCAACGATAAAGCGGACACTCAGCCGGGTATCAGGGTTGGCGCCTGCATAGGCATCAAGAACATAAAGCTTCTTTCCGGAAAGCTGTTTTACAACCAGCGATTTCAGATGATCCCAGATTGCAGGATCCAGGGGCCTGTTATCGTTCTTGCCGATGGTTGACCACCAGACGGTGTCTTCGCTCACTTCATCCATAACAATATACTTATCCTTGGGTGAGCGGCCGGTAAAGATACCGGTATCTACACTTACTGCTCCTGACTTTGTAAGTGTGCCTCTTTCAAACCCCTGAAGTTCAGGGTTCATTTCATGCTCAAAGAGCAATTCGTAAGAAGGATTGTAATACACCTCTTTTACATCATTAATCCCGTATTGGGAAAGGTTGATTTTCTTCCCAATCTCTTCAGCAGTTGTGTTTGGTTGGTTGGTCATTGCAACAAAATTTTGAATTATTTCGATTTAATATTGAGTCATCTATTCATTTAGATATGATAGGTCATTCTATAAGGCCTATTTCAAACGATTGCAAATGTAATAAAAATTAAAAAAAAGGCAACCTAATTTTAGATTGCCTTTTTTATTTAGTGGGATAAAAACTGATTATTTTTTCTTAGCGGCAGTTTTCTTGCCTTTTCCGTCATCAGTTTTCCCTTTTTTTGCACTCTTTTTTCCGGCAGCCATTTCTTCTTTAATTGCAGCCTGAGCAGCAGCCAGTCGGGCAATGGGAACGCGGAAAGGCGAGCAGCTTACATAATTCATTCCGGCTCTGTGGCAGAATTCAACCGATGAAGGCTCTCCGCCGTGCTCGCCGCAAATACCCACTTTCAGGCTGGGGCGTGCGCTGCGGCCTCTTTCTATACCCATGGTAACCAGCTGGCCTACGCCTTCCTGATCGAGTACCTGGAAGGGATCGTGCTTCAGGATACTTTTTTCAAGATATACGGGCAGGAATTTTCCGGCGTCATCCCTTGAATAACCAAAGGTCATCTGGGTAAGGTCGTTGGTACCGAATGAGAAGAACTCGGCAGACTCAGCAATGCGGTCGGCAATCAGCGATGCGCGCGGAATTTCCATCATGGTACCTACCAGATAGTCAATCTTATCCTTGCGCTCCTTAAATACCGTATTGATGGTATCACGGATGATTTTTTCCTGCATCTTCATCTCTTCCAGCGTTCCGGTGAGGGGAACCATGATTTCCGGGAGTACCTTTATACCTTTTTTCTTCAGGTTGAGGGCTGCTTCGATAATGGCGCGGGCCTGCATCTCTGAAATTTCGGGATAGGTGTTGCCCAGGCGGCATCCGCGATGACCAAGCATAGGGTTCATTTCTGAAAGTTCCTCAACCTTACTCTTAACTTCGGCTACTGTTATTCCCATCTCTTTTGCCATCTCTTTCTGATTGGCCTCTTCGTGGGGAACAAATTCATGCAAAGGAGGATCGAGCAGACGAACGGTTACGGGAAGATCGTGCATAGCTTCGAAGATACCTTCGAAGTCAGAGCGCTGAATCGGGAGCAGTTTTTCGAGGGCTTTGCGGCGTCCGGCTTCGTTACGTGCAAGAATCATCTCGCGCATTGCTTTAATGCGGTCGCCTTCGAAGAACATGTGCTCGGTGCGGCACAGACCGATTCCCTTGGCGCCAAAGTTACGGGCTACCTGAGCATCGTGCGGATTATCGGCGTTGGTTCGTACAAGCATTCGTGAGTATTTCTCGGCCAGCTTCATCAGCTTGCCAAAATCGCCGCTCAGTTCGGCATCGCGGGTTTCGATCTTTCCGTCGTAAACCTCACCGGTACTTCCGTTCAGCGAAATCCAGTCGCCTTCCTTGTGTTTTACACCGTCCATTTCAATAGTACGGGCTTTGTAGTCGATTCTGATCGAACCGGCGCCCGATACGCAGCATTTACCCATTCCGCGGGCAACAACGGCAGCGTGCGAAGTCATTCCGCCACGGGCGGTAAGAATACCTTCGGCAAGGGTCATTCCCTTAAGGTCTTCGGGTGATGTTTCAATACGAACCAGAACTACCTTATGTCCTTTGGCAACCCATTTCTCAGCATCATCGGCGTGGAATACAATCTGTCCGGTAGCGGCTCCGGGCGATGCGGGAAGGCCCTTTGCCAGAACTTTTGCCTTGCGGATAGCTTCCTGATCGAACACCGGATGAAGCAGTTCATCAAGTCTTGCAGGCTCGCAGCGCAGCACAGCTTCTTTTTCGGTAATCATACCCTGCTTCAGCATATCCATGGCTATCTTAACCATGGCGGCGCCGGTACGCTTGCCACTACGGGTCTGCAGCATCCAAAGCTTACCATCCTGAATGGTAAATTCGAGGTCCTGCATATCGTGATAATGATCTTCCAGCTTCTGCTGAATATCATACAGTTCTTTATAAATAGCAGGCATTACCTCTTCGAGTGAAGGATAATTTGCAGCGCGCTCTTTTTCGGATACATTGGCAAGCTTAGCCCAGCGTTTGGAACCTGTTTTGGTGATTTCCTGAGGGGTGCGGATACCGGCAACCACATCTTCTCCCTGTGCATCAATCAGATACTCACCGTTGAAGATGTCTTCGCCTGTAGCGGAGTCGCGGGTAAAGGCTACACCGGTTCCGGAGTTTTTACCCATGTTTCCGAATACCATTGCCTGAACATTCACGGCTGTTCCCCAATCGGCGGGAATATCGTTGAGCTTGCGGTAGAGAATGGCACGCTCGTTCATCCAGCTATCAAAAACAGCCATGATGGCTCCCCAGAGCTGATCCCAAGGATCAACCGGGAAATCGTGGCCGGTAACTTTCTTAACCGCTTTTTTGAAGCGTTTTACCAGTTCCTTGAGATCGGCAACGGTAAACTCGGTATCGAGTTTAATGCCTTTCTCCTCTTTCATAGCCTCCATGATCTCCTCAAAAGGATCTATGTCTTCCTTTGATTCGGGCTTCATACCCAGAACCACATCGCCGAACATCTGAACGAAACGGCGGTATGAATCCCATGCAAAGCGCTCGTTTCCTGATTTTTTGGCAATTGCCTTAACAGCTTCATCATTCAGACCCAGGTTCAAAACGGTATCCATCATGCCGGGCATTGATGCGCGCGAACCTGAACGAACAGAAAGCAGCAGCGGGTTTTCCTTATCGCCAAAACCCGAACCCATTATTTTTTCTACATATTTAACAGCAGCTTCCACTTCGGGGCGAATCATTTCAACCACTTTCTCCCGTCCGTATTCAAAATAATCGGTACAAACTTCGGTGGTGATGGTAAATCCCGGAGGCACAGGCACTCCGATAAGGTTCATCTCAGCCAGGTTGGCGCCTTTGCCACCCAGCAGATTCTTCATACTTGCATCACCTTCGGCTTTCTTATTGCCAAAAGTATAAACCGATTTTCTGGTCTTAGTTTTTGCCATTTTGTGTTTGTTTTATTGATTTATGTTAGATTTGTCAGAGATTGATTCCTTGGGATTTAACCCCTTCAAAACGGAGGTGCAAAGGTATTAAAAAAATCCCCTGAATTATCAAAATTTAACATCCTTTGATTTCTGAGTTTCTAATATAAGGTTTATCGGGCCCGCAAACTCAAAAAAAGCGCGTCTATTTCTCCCCGAATTCTACCTTGTTCAACTGCCCCATCACCCGCATTATCCTTTGCTGCTGATTCCCGATGTACTGCGTGGGCGCCGCCGGATTCCAGCGGCGCGGGTTGGGCAGAACCGCCGCAATCATGGCCGCTTCGGCCTTGTTCAGATCCGATGCCGGTTTGTTGTAATATTTCCGGGCTGCCATGTCAACCCCATAAATTCCGTGGCCCGTTTCTATCACATTCAGATACACCTCCATGATGCGCCGCTTCCCCCAGAATATCTCAATAAGGCCGGTAAAATAGACCTCCAGCCCTTTTCTTACCCAGGTGCGGTCGGGCCAGAGGAAGACATTTTTTGCCGTTTGCTGCGATATGGTGCTGGCGCCAAGCTTTCTTTTCCGCGTTTTATTCCGCTCATGCGCCTTTTTGATTGCCTCGACATCAAATCCGTGGTGCTTCAGAAAATTGTTATCCTCACCGGCTACAACCGCCTGAACCATATGCTGCGAAATATCGTCCAGGCTAACCCAGTGGCGCTTCATTTTTATCTCATCTCCCTTTTTTACCTGCTCGGCAACCCGTATCAACTGCAGAGGCGTTACCGGAGGGCGAACAAAACGGTAAATAATCGTAAATAAAACGGATGAAAAGAAAAAAAGAAAAACCGCAAAGCGAATCAACCGGAGTATCTTTCGGAAAACGGATTTTAGCTTCAACATTAACCTGCCTGATTATTTTAAGGGTGCAAACCTAAAAAAATATCCGCTTTCAAAGAATACCTTCGCATCAGAACTGAACAAAAAAAGCAGCCCATCATGCAGGACCGGCCGCCAATGCATGTTATTTAATTGATTATCATGTATTTAATTTACAATTGCATCCGTATAAAAACCTGTTGCACGAACAAGATACATTGCCGTAATTTGCCCGAAAAAAAAAGATGCGCTTTTCATTCCGACATTTATTGCTGATCCTATCGGTTACCGTTGCTGCTTTGCGCACGGGATTTGCCCAGGAGAAAACCGATTCGTACAATCTTTCCTTTTCGGGCTTTATCAGGGCTGACGCTATTTTCGACAGCCGCCAGGTTGTGGAGGCGCGCGAAGGATTTCTGCTGTTTTATCCCAAAAAGCCGGTTTTCGACCGCAACGGCAAAGACCTGAATGCCCGCCCCATGCTCAACCAGTACGCCATGACTACCCGCATCAATGCAAAAGTTACCGGGCCGGATGTTCTGGGGGCAAAAGTGGTTGGATTTATGGAAGGCGACTTTACCGGCGCATCGAATGCCGAAAACAATGCCATGCGGCTTCGCCATGCCTATATTTCGCTTCAATGGGCGAAAACCCGTCTGCTGGTGGGACAATACTGGCATCCGCTCGATCTGCCTGAGATGATTCCCAATGTGCTATCGCTCAATACCGGCGCTCCCTTTCACTCGTTCAGCAGGCAGCCGCAGGTAAGGCTTGACTACAGAACCGGCAATTTCAACCTGGTGGCCGTGGCCGCATCGCAGCGCGACTATGTGAACAACGGCCCGCAGGGCGGCACTTCGGTTTACCTGCGCAACAGCGTTATTCCCAACCTTCACGGACAGATTCAGTACCGCGGGGAAGGCGTTTTTGCCGGTATCGGTGTTGATTTCAAGGAGCTTACCCCCCGCCTGGTAACCGACAGCCTCTATTCGGTCAGGGAATCGGTAAGCTGCCTATCCTACACCGCTTTCGTTTCATGGAAGCAGGATGCACTTTCGGTGAAAGCGCAGTATGTTTACGGCCAGGCGCTCAACGACCACCTGATGATGGGCGGTTTCGGCGTAAGCCATACCGATCCGCTTACCCACGAGCGAAAATACAGCCCGCTGAATTACCACTCGGTATGGACCAATGCCATGCTCGATTTTGGAAAATGGCAGCCTTCGGTCCTGCTGGGCTACACAAAAAACAGCGGATCGGCTGAGGAACTTACCGGCCCCGTTTATGCCCGCGACCCCGACATTGACTATGTGTACCGCTTTTCGCCGATGATTACCTATGTTTCGGGAAAATTCAACTTCATCGGAGAGGTGGAATATACGGCTGCCGCCTACGGCACCAACGACGCAAAATACCGGGTAATCAACAGCAGCGAAACCGGCAACCTGAGGATAGGGCTGGGCGTGGTTTACTATTTCTGAAATCCGGAAGGGCTAAAACAGGCGGTTAATCTATTCTGAAACCGCGCTGTCGCATGGCTTCAAAAACCAGCACGGCAGTTGATACCGATACATTCAGCGAATCGATGCTGCCCAGCATGGGGATGATGATGCGTTCGTCGCAGAAATCAATCCATTTCGGGGTCAGACCATCGGCTTCGGTTCCCATCACAAAGGCGGTTGCCTTACGGAAATCGTGCAGGTGATATCCGGAGGATGCCTGCAGTTCGGCGGCATAGGTACGTATCCCGTTTTTCTTCAGCCATTGCTGTGCCTCTTCGCTGGTACACGCCACCACCTGATTCGAAAAAACGCATCCGATACCTGAACGGATTACATTGGGGTTGTAGATATCGGTAAGCGGGTCGCAGACAATCACCGCATCAGCCCTTGCAGCATCGGCGGTACGCAAAACGGCGCCAAGATTCCCGGGCTTCTCCACCGCTTCGAGGATGATGATCAGCGGATTGGCCCTGAGTTTCACTTCGTTCAGCTTAAGCCAGCGGGGTTCCAGCAGGGCAATGCAGCCATCGGAGCCTTCGCGGTAGGCCATTTTCTCAAAAACCGTGCGGCTCACCCGGGTAATCCTTGCATTTCCGGCAATTGCTGCCAAATCGGCATCGCCGCTGATTTCGGGGCAAATAAACAACTCCACCGGCCTGAATCTGTTTTCCACCGCAATCCCAAGCTCACGCAACCCCTCCACCACAATCAGGTTCTGTTTTCGCCGTTCACGGGCTTTCTGCTGAAGCAACAGCAGGTTCCTGACCTTAGGATTCTGCGCGCTGGTAATGATTTCTGACATTTTTCAGGAAATAGGATTGACAAATTTAGCAAAAAAGCGCTTGCCCGTTCAACGGTTTTTCGGGCTGTAGTGATTGCTCAGTTTCATCAGGATGGCGTACACAACCGGGCAGATTCCGGCATTTTTCAGCGACAGGTTCAGCAACTGGTAAAACCGGCTGCGGTCGGTATGGGGATACTCACGGCACGCCTTTGGCCGGTGGCTGTATATGCTGCAGTAATTATCCGCATCGATGAAGGGGCACGGAGCGGCGTGGAACACAAAATCGCCGTCGCCGTCGATCTGAAGATAGCGGCTCACCATCTCCGATGGGCGCATTTTCAGCTTTCTGGCCATCCCATCCACATCATTGTGGCTGATGGCCGGGCTGATTGAGCGGCAGCAGTTGGCGCAATCAAGACAGTCGTAAAAACTGAAAGCCTGCTCATGCAGATTGTGCACCACCGAGTCCAGTTCGCGGGGATTTATTTTGGCAAGCTGACGGATACTTTTATGCAGGAATGCCTTGTTGGCTGAAAACAGGGCACCCAAAGCTTCCGGGCGGGGAACTTCTCCGGCGGAAATCCGCAAATCAGTTGATGCCCCTTTGCCGTTTGATTTCATTGTATGCCTGATTCAACCGTTGAAACTTGACTTTGGCCGATTCCTGAACCGATGTTCCCAAATGGGCCACCTTGTCGGGATGATATTTAAGCGCCATTTTCCGGTAAGCCTTTTTCACCTCCTCATCCGTTGCATCGGGCGATATTTCAAGAATGCTGTAGGCGCCCGACAGCCCCGACACATCCGATACTTCCCTCACAAACATCGCCTTTAAAGAGGCATAATCCTTCGGATAGATTCCGATGATTTTACAGATTCTTTCAAGTTCTTCCACTTCAGACCTTTGCACCTCTCCATCGACGGCAGCCAGTGAGAAGAGGAAATATGCCATCTGAAGGCGGATCGGATACTCCATATATATCCTTATCTGCTTGCCAACCTCCACAACATCAAAGGGTTGTTTGAGAATCTCCTTCAACAGCAGCAGCAGGCGTTCGGCCTCCGGCTTGCCAAACTGTTCAAGCAGGAATTTTTTCACCAAATCAAGCTCTGACCGCATCACCTTTCCGTCGGCCCGCATAATGGCAGCAATCAACACCAGAAAGCTGACCTTGAAATCACCCTCCTGAGTATGTTTTTTGTATATGGGTCTGTCGGCGGTTTCGGTTTGCTCACCGGAAGAGGTATCGAAGAACGAACCGATAATAATGCCTATGATTGCACCGATCGGTCCGCCGAGAACCCATCCCAGTCCGCCGCCTATCCATTTTATCAGTGATGCCATGAAATTAAGGTGTAGTTATTTATCTGACGAAAAAACCTCTGAAAAAGAGTCTGAAACCCTGCAAATGCCGGAGCAAAATTATGAAAAGTAACAACCCGAAGCCTCGTCTTTTAAAAGTGAGAAACATTATTGCTTCGGAATGCTCAGGCAAATCCGGCATACTTAGGAAAAGAAATTCAGGATTCCTGGCTACACCCTGCCCGGTTTCGGGATAATGGTTTAATTTTGCGGGCATGTATTCAGATATAATGGAATGTCGTCCGGGCTGCGCCGCATGCTGTATTTTCCCTTCGATCAGCTCACCCATCCCCGGAATGCCTGAAGGAAAGCCGGCGTTTGTCAGATGCATTCAACTGACGGATGACAACCGTTGTGCCGTTTTCGGGAAGCCTGAAAGGCCGGGGGTATGCAACGGATTTCTGCCGGAACGGAAGTTTTGCGGAAATTCGGCCGCCGATGCCGAAAAAATATTTCGCTGGCTGCTTGAGGCCGAATAAACCGGTAATTCTGCGCCGGGATCCGGAAATATCCACAAAAAAGCGAAGAAAAAAAAGAAACTTTTCCACAGTTTGCCGCCCTCCGGTTGAACCAAACTTGGCTTTCCGTGTTTTTTTTAGTACATTTGTACTCACATTCATTAATACCACATTGCCATGCCTACCGGTAAAGTTAAATTTTTCAATGAGCGTAAAGGCTTCGGATTCATTATTGATGATGAAACCCAGCATGATGTTTTTGTTCATGCCACCGGCCTGACTGAGAAAGTAAGTGAAAACGACCTTGTTTCCTATGAAATTGCCGAAGACAAAAGAGGAAAAAAGGCTGTTGAAGTAAAGAAAATATAGTTTTTCTTTTCAGTTCGTTTCAAGAAACCCCGCTAAACGGGGTTTTTTGTTGCCCTGAATTTTCAGCGATAAACCCTATCTTTGCCGGACAAAATCGTCATCCATTGAACTACCTGCTTGTAGAACAACTCAGCAAATCGTTCGGCGAAAAAGAGCTTTTTTCCGACATCACTTTCGGCATTGACCAGGGTGCCAAGGTAGCGCTTATCGCCCGGAACGGTGCCGGTAAAAGCAGCCTGCTAAACATCATTACCGGAAAGGACCTTCCCGACAGCGGCTCGGTTACCTTCCGCCGCGATATGCGCTGGGCTTACCTTCCGCAGAACCCTGAAATGGATGATCAGGAAACCATTTTCGATGTCCTTTTCCATTCGGAAAATGAGTTTATGCGTACCATCCGCGATTATGAGTACAGCCTGAACCTCATCCGGCACGACGATTCACCCGAGGCTCAGCGGATGCTTGAAGAGAGCACCGGAAGGATGGAACTGATTGGCGGCTGGGATTACGATGTCAGAATAAAAGAGATACTGGGCAGGTTTAAAATCTCGGACCTCGATCAGAAAATCGGCGAACTCTCGGGCGGACAGCGCAAAAAGGTGGCATTGGCACGGGCGCTCATAGAGGAAACCGATCTGCTGATCCTGGACGAGCCAACCAACCACCTTGACATTGAGATGATTGAGTGGCTGGAAGAATATCTCTCGCGTCAAAACCTGAGTTTGCTGATTGTTACCCACGACCGCTACTTCCTCGACAATGTATGCAATGAAATTTTAGAGCTGGATGGCGGAAACATCTATCGCTACAAAGGGAATTATGCCTATTTCATTGAGAAAAAAGCTGAGCGAGAAGCGATTGAAGCCACCGAAACCGAAAAGGCAAAAAACCTTTTCCGCACAGAGCTGGAGTGGATGAAGCGGATGCCCCAGGCACGCGGAACCAAGGCGAAAGCACGGATAGACCGCTTTTACGACATTCAGGAGAAAGCCTCGAAACGCATCGAAAAAGAAAGCGGCCCGCTTCAGGTGAAGATGACGCGCATTGGCGGTAAGATTCTGGAGATGAACAATGTGCATAAATCATTCGGCGACAACCGTGTGGTAGATGACTTCTCCTATATATTTAAGAAAGGTGAAAAGGTTGGTATTGTCGGCCGCAACGGATCGGGGAAGACAACGCTGCTGAATATGATAACCGGCGAACTGGCGCCCGATATGGGGAAGATCACCACGGGACAGACCATTGTTTTCGGTTATTACTCACAGGAGGGGTTTCAGCCCAAAGAGGACAAACGGGTGATTGACATTGCAAAAGACATAGCCGAAGAGATGCCGCTGGGGAAAGGCAGAATTTCAGCCTCGGCTTTCCTTACGCACTTCAATTTTCCGCATACGCTGCAATACAATTATTACTCCAACCTCAGCGGAGGCGAGAAACGCCGCCTCTTCCTGCTGATGCAGCTTCTGAAAAACCCCAACTTCCTGATTCTCGACGAGCCCACCAACGATCTCGACATACACACACTGAACCTGCTGGAGGATTTCCTGATTAATTACGAAGGCTGCCTGCTTGTGGTTTCGCACGACCGCTATTTTATGGATAAAATCGTGGACCATGTCTTTGTCTTTGGCGAAAACGGGAAAATAAAGGACTACTACGGCAACTACACCGATTATTACCGGCTCAAGCTTGCCGAGGAGGCCAGGCTTGCCCGTCAGAAAAGCGCCGCTGCACCTGCAAAGCCGGCAGAACCAAAGCAGGAGAACAAACCCAGAAAGCCCGGCTACAAAGAGAAGACCGAATTTGAAGCCCTCGACCGCGAAATCCCCGCTCTGGAGGCTGAAAAAAAAGATATCCTTGATAAAATGAACAGCGGCACCTGCAGCCCGGAAGAGCTGACGGAACTGAGCCTCAGATATCAGGAAACCGAAAGCCTGCTCGAAGAAAAGACCAACCGCTGGCTTGATCTCAGCGAATTATTTGAATAATGTATCCTCTCCCCGGCCGGGGAAGGCTCAGAATCACTGTTGAGGTTTGCAATATTCTGATTAAAAGACGGTTGCTCCCTGGCTTTGAGACTGGGACACCTAACCTTATAACAGATTTCTTACCTCGACTTCGCTCGGCACGGCGCACTTCGTTCGAAATGACATGCAA
>LUZO01000250.1 GCA_001603685.1 Bacteroidales bacterium Bact_23 | reverse complement strand
GATTAACTCATCAAATTCCAGGGCTATTTGGGATTTTTTCTTTAAAGTTAATGTTATTGTCTTCAAATTTAACACCCCTATTTGCTTGCTTGGACTTTTACCTCAATTGGGTTAGGTAAATAATGGTCATGTACTTTGTAGTTTTCGAATTTGACAGTGTAATACCTGTTGAATGTAGGCATGACTTTTTCCATGATCATTTTTTCTTGTTCTTCGTATCCCTGTACATTGGTCCATATGGTTTGGCTTGGTTTAATCTGTACAACTTCTCCATCTTTAACCAATATCTGGCCGTCTTTGATGGTGTACATGGCATTTCCAAAGGCTTGTTCGATAGCAGCGGGTTCTTTGGATGGGTCTATGTCGTTGGGGTTCAGGTCATAAACTGCTATGTCTGCATTGTAACCAGGAGTGAGTTCTCCCCTATCTTGATAGCCGTATATTTTAGCTGCTGCTGCCCTGGTGATGATTGCTATTTCGTTGAAATCGTATTCTCGGTCTAAAGTTGCCAATGAGGTTCTTTTGTGGGACCAAGGGTGTACTTCCCGGTTGTCCATCATTTCCTGCCTGCGCTGGTTACTCATGAGCCATGATATGATTCTAGGATAACGAATAAATGGACCCGCGTTTGGATGGTCAGTGGTCAGGCATACTTGCCATGGATCTTCGATTTTAAGGAACAACTCCAATCCAATAGCCCATTGTAATGAGGAAACAGGGGCTTTTCCAGAGTAAATGAATGGAACAAGTCCTGCTGCTGTTTCCAGTTCAATGTCCTTGTTAGCCCATTTGAGCCCGTTTAACCTTGAAAGGTCATATTCCATAGGTGCGTCGGCAGTCATAGTGGTGGTTTCGTCCAGAGTTACCTGTCCAACGTCACAGGTTACGTGTTTGTTTTTGTTTACGTAATCTGCAACTTCTCCAGCACCTGACTCAGCATCTCTCCAACTGGTTCCACCATAAGAGTGGAACTGGGCATGAGTAATGTGTATGGTCTGGTTTCGCACAGAACTGTTTTTCTCTACATCCTTAACACAATCCATGGTGCCCACAGTTGTAGGGAAGTTTCCAGGGTGTCCCAGGTCGTTGGGGTGTACGTGGATGGAGTGTGGCAATCCTAACATTTCATTGGCCTGTGAAAGAGCTCTTACCATTTCTCTTCCGGTTACGTCCCAATAAGGTGCCGGATCATCAATACCGTGTACGTTCATTCCCCATCCCCATGCTTCACTTCCGCAGGGGTTGACAATTTTTATTCCGTATCCCTTGACTATTTTCAACCAAGAGGATATAAAAGCAGCTATTTCTTCTATTTGGCCTTCTTTCACGTACTGCAGTACAAACCAGTTGTTACCAAACAATGGCAATGGGGTAACGTCAACGTTAGGTATTGCCATGATTTCTTCATGGGTGTGTTTGGCTTCCAGTGGAGGTACTGCGGCTTCAGTTACAGTTCCATACCCCATCCGGGAGTACCTATATCCAGTTGCAGGGCAACTAGGTATGGAAAATCCTGATTCTGATCTGCAAACGCCTTTTTTAGCTGTTACTCCTTTTCTTGAGTCTTCAGGCCGGTAAATCCTACCTGTTACTAGTTTTGGTCCTGCTACAT
>LUZO01000249.1 GCA_001603685.1 Bacteroidales bacterium Bact_23 | reverse complement strand
GGTTAAAGTAGGGGATGTTTAAAAATTTGAGAATAATGAATCGCGTTACTGATAACAATCGACTGTGAATTAAAAGAAGAAGGGCTTTCGTAAACCAATTGAAAGTTTTCATCAGTTTGTAATGCACAAAAAACAAACAGTTATGAAAATTTTATCCAACCGATTTGACCGAAAGCCAGTGGCAATTAATTGAAAATATTGCTGATCCCAACAAAAGGTGGAGAAAATATTCTCTCCATAATATTATGAATATGTTGCTTAACATTGCCAAAAGCCGAATACAATGAAGAATGCTTCCCAAAGACTTTGCTCCGCGGGAGACTGTTTAGCATTACTTCCGTAAATGGAAAAGAGATGGACTCATAGAAGAAACATATGATGTTCCTGGATTAAGAATCAGGACTATGATGGGAAAAAGCCTGCTCCATCTGTTAGTGTCATATATAGTCAAAGCGTGAAGACTTGCAATGTTTGTGAAGGGGATATTGGATATGACGGAGATAAAAAGATAAAGGAAGAAAGCGTCACAGCGTTGTGGAAACTTTGGGACTAGTCATGATTATCGTTATTCATGCTGCCAATATTCATGATAGTGTTGGAGCAAGAGAAGTAATGAAAGCGTTAAAGGAAAATACTTCAAAGGGATAGTGAAAATCTTTGCCGATGAAGGTTATTTGGGTGAGTTGAATGAACTTTTGTCTGGATTTCTTTTCATTGAAGAATGTCCAAAGATTATGAAAGATCACCTGAATCTGATATGGCTTTAATTCTGCTACCAATTTTTCGGTTGATAATTAATCGAATTTCACAATGAGTTTTAAACAGCCTCCAAGTATTGCGATAAAAAAGGACGATTTTTTGGTTTTGAAGTGGTATGAAATTTTATAATATTGATAATGAGGAAAGTATAAAGTTATGTATTGGCTAAGTTGTGCTGTTTATTCTGCGTTGTGCTGTTATTGTTGTGGTAGAATTTCGTCTTTAATAAATCGGTGCAAGTACTTTTGCGCACGAAAATGAAGTAAAACCCAATTAAATCCCAAAAAAATGAAAAAAGCTTTTCTCGCTTTAATTTTCCCGCTTCTTTCCTTCGGCGTTTTTGCCCAGAACGGAGCAGATCTCGACAATACCTTCGGTGAGGGTGGTGTCGTCAGAACAATCATTGGCGACGATGATGCCAAAGCCTATGGCATGGCAATTCAGCAGGACGGAAAAATTGTTCTCTCCGGAGAGGTAATTCTGGATTCATTCAAATACGGACTTGCCCGTTACAATACCAACGGTTCTCTCGACAACAACTTTGGAGCGCAGGGAGTCGTTACCACCACCATCGGCAAAAACAGCTTTGCCAAAGATGTTGCAATTCAGGAGGATGGAAAGATTGTTCAGGCCGGATATATTTTTGTAAACGGTAGTTACCATGCAGTGGCAGTCCGCTACCTGGAGAATGGTGAGATGGATGCCGAATTTGGCGAAAACGGCATTGCACATCTGCCTGCCCTGAATAACTGCATGTCAGTTGCCATTCAATCAGACGGAAAAATTGTACTGGGCGGATACAAAAGCGATAATTTTGGACTGGGAAGGCTGAACAGCGATGGAACCATTGATACTTCATACGGTGAGAATGGTTATGTAATGACCCAGATACAGGATCTGTACGGCGAAGCTTCTACTTCCTATATTTCGGCCATCGGCGCTCAGAAGGATGATAAAATTGTAGCTGTTGGCTTCCTCTACAGTTATAACACCTATAATGATATTGCAATTGTTCGTTACAACACCGATGGAAGCCTTGATGCAGAGTTTGGCAATCAGGGAGTTGTTGTATCAAACATTGGCGGCCTTTCCGATTTTGGAACAGCCGTAACTTTCCAGGAAGAGGGAAAAATAATTGTCGGCGGCCATAAAGAGAATGGTTTCCTGCCCGGTATTCCCGAATATGATGCCGTAATTATCAGGCTCAACGCTGAGGATGGCTCATTCGACACTACTTTCGGCGAAGATGGCGCTGCCATCATTCATCTTACCGAAGAAGCCACCTATGTTAACGATGTTGCCGTTCAGGCCGATGGTAAAATTGTGGTTACAGGTGCTTATGTAATCTACTCGGAACAAAAGTTTGATATGTATGTTGCCAGGCTGAATGCCGATGGCAGCATTGACACTGAGTTTGGTGATGGCGGCAGCAGAATTTTCGCATTTGCAGTTACTGAAAACGCTCCCCAGAAGATTGCGGTTCAGGAAGATGGCAAGATTGTAATAGGCGGTTTCCTGATGGAGGACAACCTTTGCAAGTTTATGGTTTTCCGCCTGATGGGAGATGCTACCTCAACCGATATCCCTGCCGTAGAGGTAACTTTCGATAACATCACCACCACTTCGCTTGATGCAACCATGACCCCCAACGCACTTTGCGAGTCGTATTATTTTGTGCTGATGACCGCTGCGGATATGCAGATGTGGGCTCCGTTTATGGGTGGCCCCGAAGCTGCCATCAAGCAGTTTGGAATTCACGAAAGCGGTGTATTTACCCATCACTTCAACGACCTGACTCCGAATACCGAATATTTTGTTTACACCATCAGCGTTGGTTATGATGGATTCGAAGCGCCTTACGATTCCACCATGGTTCAGACTGCTATTCTCGGCGGTAATGGCGTTGCCACAGCAACCATTGAACTTACCGAAATTACCGAAACAACCGTAAGGATGATTGTTACCCCCAACAGCGAAACCGCTGTATATCATGACGGCCTGATTACAAAGGAATACTTTGATGAAATTGGTGAAGAGGCTGCCATTGAGCTGATCCGCAACAATGGCTATCCGCAATACGGAATTGATAACTGGGTATGGACAGATCTGGAAATGAGCACCATTTACAAAGCCATTGCTACCTGCCAGAATGCCCTTGGCGAATGGGGCCCGGCTACCATCGTGGAGTTCTCAACCCTTCCCCTTGTAGGTATAAACGATATTGATACAAAAGCTGTTATCATTTTCCCGAACCCCGGAAACGGAAGATTCGAAGTTGCCGGCGACGGTCTGTCAGGCACCGGTATCCGGGTTGTTGATATGGCCGGAAAAGTTGTTTATTCGGCTAAAATCGGTGACAACCATATCCTGGTTGACATCAGCAACTGCAACAATGGACTCTACATTGTGGAGATTGAGAAAGACGGAGAAATCTCGACCGCAAAATTTGTAAAGCAATAATTTTTCATCTGGTTTCCGGCCGGTTTTGAGCATTTTTTCAATTCCGGCCGGTTTTTTATCCCGACAAAACTGGAATAACTCAAATAAAACCACTACTCTCAAAACACCTAAAAATGAAACAAGTAAGAAAATTACTCACACTGGTTGTTATACTTGCTGCATTGGTTGTATCAACAAATGCGCAGGTTTATACCAATCCTTTTCAGAAGATTCACCTGAAATCCGGTGCAGTTGCTCAGCAGCATTCCAATCAGGGCTTTTCGCTCAGCGGAACAACTCAGCATACCGGTGTTCGCTCACCAATGGTCGATGAGTGGATTATTATCGGTACCAACTCATCACCCTGGGGATCATACAACTTCCCGATCGACATGTACTGGAACACCTCACTGACCCAGAGCATTTATACCGCTGAGGAGATCAGCCACGAGCCCTGCGCCATTGAGAAGCTGGTGTACAGGTACAAAACCATGACCAACGACTATCCTGCCGTTATCAATACTGAGTATTTCAGGGTATGGATGAGCAATACCACCCGTGAATCGCTGTCGCAGGAGAGCGGATACTGGATGCCCCTTTCTGATTTTACCCTGGTTTATGAGGGGATGATTGTACTTTACAGCGGCGAGGATAAGGAAATGGAAATTGAATTGCCGGCGCCATTTACCTACAATGGTGATAACCTGGCAATTATGGTTGAGCATGTTTTCAGCGAGAGTGTTTTCGAAAACCATTTTAACTTCGAAGCATCCATGCTGCCATCGGGCCAGGTAAGAGCCAGGCTTTATGCAAGCTGGGAGAACTCCTTTAACTTCGAACTTCCCACAAACGATCCCAGCCAGACCGGTATGACCCTTGGCAATATTGCCGATGTCAGCCTTGGTATCATTACTTCGAGCGACGGAAGCCTGAGCGGAACCGTAACCAATAACGACGGCGCACCCATTTCAGGCGCTTTGGTTGCCATTACCGGAACCGATCTGCAAACACATACCAATGCATCGGGATACTATGAGTTTCCGTTTATCACTACCGGAAATTATTCGGTTCGTTACTCGGCATTCGGTTATGTAACTGCCGTTGCCGATCTGGAAATCAACACCGCCGTTGTTCATGATGTGGTTCTTGATTTTCTCCCCAAAGGCGTAGTTGAGGGCAATGTATCCGACAATGACGGAAATGTTCTGGTGGGAGCCAATGTACAGATCAGCGGGTATGCTTCATATTCCGGCACGACTGACAATGACGGAAACTTCAGCATCAGTGATGTTTATTATGCCGACGGTTACAGCGTGGCCGTCTCAAAAAACGGTTATATTACCAAAATCATCAGCCTTTCGGTTAATGAGGCTGTTGTTTCGATGGGCGATATTCATTTGGATGATAAAACCGAGCACCCCTCGAAGGTAACAGCGGTTAAGAATGCAGATAATGTGGATATTACCTGGCTTTCGCCCTATGAAAGAACCATCTATCGTCGTGATGGCGGAGATATGCTTACCCAGATCGGACATAACTTCAACGGCGAATCCGCTGTTTTCGGACAGGTTTTCAGGGAGCCCGCCGAGCTTTACCAAATGAGCTGGATGACCTCTTATGTTGATGAGCCCCATGACTTTGTGCATGTGTTCGTATTTGCACTTGATGCAAGCGGAAACCCCACCAATACCACCCTTTACGAGCAGTCGAATGTACCCAATGTTGATGATGAGTGGACCATCTTCACTTTCCCCTATACCATCGAGGCTGAAAACGGGTTTATGATTGCCGTAAGCTACCCCGGCCGTATTGAAATCGGCATTGATTCGGGTATTGATCCTGAATATCCCTTTATGCCGGATGCAAACTGGGTATCAGAGAATTACAGTACAAACATCTTTACACGCCTTGAGGATGAGGTTGGTCCTCTGCCCGGAAACCTGATGATCAGAGCCGAAGGATACAACACCTCCAATGGTAAAAAACTGGGTACCAAAGCTCCCACCGCTCTGAATACCTACAACATCTTCAGGCTGAAGAAAGGAGAGGAGCTGACTCCTGCCGCCTGGACAAGCCTGTCGCAGGGCCTTACCGCTCAGAACTACACCGATAGCGGACTTCAGGCAGCCGATCCGGGATGGTATCGTTATGCCGTTACCGCCGTTTACTCAGGTGGTCTTGAGTCTGAGGCTGAATTTTCAAATGTCATTGAGAATGCGCTCACCACATCGCTTACCTTCAACATTACCACCAATACCGGCGAAAATGATGTTCAGGGTGCGGTGGTGAAAATTACCTCAACCAATGGCTTATATAGCTATACCGGTACAGTAGAGAACGAGAATGGCGTACTTGTTTTCGAAACCATTTTCAAGGCCAAATATAATGTTCTGATTACCCACGAAGGATTCAACAACTTCATCATGTCGAATGTTGACCTTACTACAAACCCATCGTATGCACTTGATTGCGAACTGATTGAAAATCTGGCAAAGCCGTTTAACCTTCAGGTTACCGTAAATGAAGATCATTCGGCTCTGTTTAAATGGAACCACACCGCCGATATTTCCGAGGATTTTGAAGGATGTACCGATTTCGAAATTGACCCGGCCGGTGTTGTAGAGTGGAAATACCTTGATGTTGACAAAAAAACCACCATCGGAATCAACAACTTCGAGTATCCGAATGAGAATCAGCCGCATGCGTTTATGATTTTCAATCCTTCACAGACCAATCCTCCCATTGATCTTGAACTGAATCCGACCATTGCACCGTTCAGCGGCGATAAGTTCCTGGCAAGCTTTGCCCCTGTTTATGGTAATAACGACGATTACTTTATCTCACCCAAACTGAACTTCGGACAGGACTTCACTTTCAGGTTCCGCGCAAAATCGTTCAGCACATACCCGGTTCCCAATAAGATTATGGTGGGATATTCAACAACCGGATATCAGCCCGAAGACTTTACCTGGTTAACTCAGGATCCGATTGAGCTTCCTGAAGACAGATGGAACAAATATGAGTATGAACTGGGCGAAGAGGTTAGGTATGTGGCCATCCACAATGTTTCTGACGGTGGCTATATCCTGATGATTGACAATGTTGATATTGTAGCATCATCGGCTGCAAAATCCAGAGCGCTCAATAATTTTGAGGTATATCTCAATGGTAAGTCCATGGGCCTGACCACCGAACTCACCTGGAATTTTGAGGCTGGAGACCTGATTCAGGGCGAAATGAACCTGGCCGGCGTTAAAGCCATCTACTCATCGGGCGAAAGTGAAATTGCCACCATCGAGTTTATGGTTCCCGGCGGAGTGGATGCCTCACAGGATCTCTTCCGTAAAGACCTGAAGGTATATCCCAACCCTTCAAATGGCGTATTTACCATCAGCCTCGACGGAACTTACGAAGTATCGGTTATCAATATGGCCGGCACTGTTGTATTTAATACCAGGGCAAATGGCGAACAGATGATTAATCTGGGTTCAATTGAACCGGGAATCTATGTGATTTCGGCAAAATCGGCCGACAGAATCATGCATCAGGCCATCGTCATTAAGTAAATTGTTTTAAACGCTTCTGAAACGGCTCCGGATTAATTTCCGGGGCCGTTTCTTCGTTTTATACCGATTGGAAAAATATAATAGACCAATTATCGCTTCTGTCTCTTATACACATCTG
>LUZO01000248.1 GCA_001603685.1 Bacteroidales bacterium Bact_23 | reverse complement strand
TTTTTGCTTTTTCGTAAACCCACTTATCGGAGGGGACTCAATGTTCTATTTGTGAATACTATTGAAATGTTCAGGCAATTAGGAGAAACTTTTTGACCCATTTCACTTCCAGGCGATATATTTAGAATACAAGTCCTCAATACCAATACCTTAACTCTAATGAAATTTTTACGAATGCATTTTAAATTTATTTTTAACTAAAGCTTTCCTTTCTCTGTTCACGAATACAGCTTTCTATTTCACACCACCCAACCCATCCCCGCCAAAATCCGTACTTTTGCGCCCTGATTCACAACTTAGCGCACCATGTTCAAAGGCATCAGCATCCCCGACTCCATTGCCCTGCAGCAGAATTACAAACGCAAATATGGCTTCTGGGAGATGTATATGGCATTTACCCGGATTCCGGGAGCTGCGGTAAAACTGTCGAAAAACAGGCGGAAGCAGTTGCTATCCGATCACTTTGTTGAGCGTTTGCAACTGGCGGTTACCGAAGTAAACGGCTGCGCGGCCTGCTCGTATGCGCACACATCCATGGCCCTGAAAATGGGAATGGATGCCGAAGAGATCAGCAGCATGCTGAGCGGAAGCAGTGCGTTTGTAAATCCTGAGGAGGCGAAAGCCATACTGTTTGCCCAGCACTTTACCGATAAGCGCGGCAAGCCGGAAAAAGAGACTTACCAAACCATAGTGGAACACTACGGCAGGGAAAGGGCTGAGATTATTCTTGCCGCCTGCCGGGTGATGATTGCCGGCAATATTTACGGACTGCCCTTCAGTGCGTTCCAGTCGCGAAGAAAGGGCAAACCTTACCGGAACAGCACGCTGTTCTATGAATTGGGTATGCTTGCCGGCGGTTTTCTGATTTTGCTCCCTGCCCTGCTGCACGGACTGCTGAAAGCGGCTTTCTGCTCCGGCAATTACGCTGAATAATCCTTTTGCTTAACTACCCAATGGAGGCTGAATCCACCGGCAGCACTTCTTTGAAATTAGTCTGAAAATCCTGCTTTCCGGCCGGTTTATTTTCGTATCTTAGCATAAATTAGTGGCTATTCTATAACTTAACCTTAATACGCTCCGGTGCTTTGCTGAAGTTACCCCATGCCTGCAACGCCGCCCGGAAGTGAATTTATCAGTTTAACCCGCAATCAGTTATGACCGCAAAGAACGCCATGAAAATATACGGAATCGGGCCACAATTGATCATAAGCATGGTTCCTTATTCGGTGCTGGTTTTTATTATCCGGTCAATAGATCCCGGCTTTCTGCAGATGGATTTTCTGAGTGAGCCTGTTGCCAAAGCGCTTGGATTCACCTGGCTGGCAATTGGGGTTATCTTTTTTGTTTGCTCAGTTAAAACCATTTACAAAGGCTTTAAAAAGGGAGAACTGATAACTTCCGGCACCTATCGTTTGTGCCGAAACCCCATCTATGGATCATTTATCATATTTTTCATTCCGGCGCTCGGCCTTTTGCTCAAATCATGGATCATCCTCTCGGTTACTGTTGTTTTGTATCTGAATTTCAAACTATTAATCCATGAAGAGTACCACATCCTTAAAGAGATATTTGGCGAAGAATATGAGCGTTATGCCCGGGAGGTGAACGAAATTTTCCCCATTCCGAAATTCCGGGCTTAATTTCCGGTTGGCCCTGATCAATGCGTCAGCGCTAAAACGATGAAAAACTATTCATCCGCAAAAGCATTTCCGGCAAATCATGCCCTTGTCTGCGCCCGCAGATCACCATAAGGAAAAACTGCCGTAAACAGGCTCCGGAAACTTAGGCCACTGGCATCTTGCCGCTACGCTTAAAAGCGTACCTGCTGTTTACGCTTTAATACGGTTTTATGGCAATTTAAAAGGCGGTAATTTTGAGAGGTTTAAAATTATCCCCCGTGAAAAACACTGTTTTAAGACAACTGCTTCCTGTCATTCTGTTTATATTTTTGTATCAGGGCGTTAACGCCCAGTTTTCGGTTGATGCCCAGTTGCGTACGCGCGGCGAGCTGCGTGATGGCTTTCAGAAAATCGCGCCCGGAGATGCCGTTCCTGCAATACTAATCCAGCAGCGCACCCGGCTTTCGTTCAGTTACGAAACACCTCAAATGAAGCTTAAAATCACCCCTCAGGATTTCAGGCTGTGGGGCGATCAGCCGAAAATGAGCGTCAGCGGTGTGGGGCACAACCCCTCGCTTGACCTGTTCGAGGCATTTGCCGCCATTAAAGCCGGCGATATGGTTACCATCAGCGTGGGAAGGCAGGTTCTGGCGTACGACAACAAAAGGCTGATCGGCGAGCGAAACTGGAATCAGGGCAAAAGCTACGATGCGCTTGTGCTGAAGCTGACTCCCGGCAAATGGAACCTCCATGCCGGCGCCTCGTGGAACACACTTACCGAGGCATCAGCCAACAACCATTACCCTTCGTCGCGGATCAAATCGCTCAATTACCTGTGGATCAACAGGGGCATCAATGAAAGGCTGAAGCTGTCGCTGATGCACATCTCCTCAGGCCACACCGAAAGCGACACCACCAACCCGATGAACTTCAGGCACACCACCGGTTTTTACGGGAACTACGGCGGCAGCCTGATAGGCTTTTGGGCGGGAGCCTACTACCAGTACGGTAAAAACCGCAGTGGCAACCGGGTGAGCGCCTCGCTGATTGAAAGCGAACTGAGCCTGAAAACCGGGAAACTGTCGCCCGGCATCGGCGTCAGCCTGCTTTCGGGCAACAGCAAAGCGCCCGGGAAGGGGGTTACCGACAGGCTTTTCGATCCGCTTTACGGCAACCGGCACGGATTCAACGGCGGCATGGATTATTTTACCAATTACCCGGTCCAGACCAAACAGGGAGGCCTTGCCGATTACTATATCTGGCTCAGTTACAGCTTCTCCGACAAGGTATCGGTGCGTAACACCCTGCACCATTTCAGCCTTGCCCAATCAAATCCGATGACACCAAAGGAGAAACAACTGGGTTTTGAAAACGACCTGATTCTGCAGTATAAATTCAGCAGTTGGGGAAATATTGAAACCGGCTACGCTTTCTTTTTGCCCACCGGCTCGCTGAAAACCATTCAGGGGGGTGATTCGGATAACTTCAACCAGTTCTTCTACATCCAGCTTCTGGTATCTCCGGCAATTTTCAGACAATAAACCTCAAACATCATTACCGCCATGAAACGCAATGCCATTCTGTTCATCCTTACCGCAGCCCTTATCTTTTCCGGCTGCGCCTCTCAGAAAAGGAAGGAAAACACCATTTCCCTTTCCGGAGCGTTTGCCATTTATCCGCTTGTGGTAAAATGGTCGGAAGAGTACAGCAAGCTCAACCCTGAGGTTAGGTTCAACATTTCGGGCGGCGGCGCCGGCAAGGGAATGGCCGATGCGCTGGCAGGCGCAGTGGATCTGGGCATGTTTTCGCGCGAGATTTCGGCTGAGGAGAAATCCAGAGGCGTTTGGTGGGTGGGCCTTACCATAGATGCTGTGGTTCCTACCATCAGCGATCAGAATCCCTACCTCGGCGAAATCAAAAGCCGGGGCTTTAGCCGCGAGGATTTCAGGGCGGTTTTTATTAAAAAAACGGCAGTCGGCTGGGGCGATCTCCTGAATCTTCAGGCAGGCGAACCCATTTCGGTTTATACCCGCTCCGATGCCTGCGGCGCCGCCGAAACCTGGGCCAAATACCTCGGAGGCCATCAGGAAGATCTTGCCGGAATCGGCATTTACAGCGACCCCTCAATGGCCGAAGCCGTGGCCAAAGACAAGTTTGGCCTGGGATTCAACAACACCGCCTTCGCCTACGACATAAGTACCGGCAAAAAGAGGCCCGGGCTGGAAATCATCCCCATCGACATCAACAATAACGGAAAAATAGACCCGGATGAAGATTTCTACAGCACCTTTGAGGAGGTTCTGGATGCGATAGCAGGCGGAGTTTACCCTTCGCCTCCGGCGCGGGAACTCTACTTTGTTGCAAAGGAAAAACCACAGAAGCAGGCAGTTACCGACTTCATCCGCTGGTGCCTCACCGATGGGCAGAAGTTTGTGAAGGAGGCGGGATATGTTCCGGTTTCCGGCGATAAGATTCGGATGTATCTTCAGAAACTCGACCAATAAAAATTTAACCGTAAATCCGGAAACAATCCGGAGCGGCAAAAAGCAATACCGTCCGATGGAGCTTAAACGACAGATTACCGACAGGCTTAACGGCTTCTGGATGATCACTACCCTGGTCACTGTGCTGGCATTGCCGGTAATCATAGGCATAGGATTGTATATAAAGGCCATGCCGCTGCTGGCACAGCACTCTTTTTCCGATCTGGTTTTCTCGTCGGAGTGGGCGCCAACCAGGGGAAAGTTTGGGTTCGGGCCCTTTATTACCGGCTCGCTGTTTGTTACGCTGCTTTCGTTTCTGTTTTCGGCTCCGGTTTGCCTGTTTTCGGCCATCTACCTCACCCAGTTTGCCCCCCGCCGCCTCATCCGCATCATGCATCCGGTAATAGATGTGCTTGCCGGCCTGCCTTCAGTGATCTACGGCGTGTGGGGCGTGCTGGTTATCGTTCCGTTTGTGGCCGGTCTTTCGGCGATGTTCACCGGCACCGCAGTCTCGGGCTACTCGCTGCTGGCGGGCGGAATTGTGCTCGCCGTCATGGTCATCCCCTATACCCTTAACATGCTGATTGATGTCTTCAATACCGTTCCAACCGGAATGAAAGAGGCATCGCTCTCGCTGGGAGCCACCATGTGGGAATCGGTAAAGCATGTGGTGATCCGCGGAAATTATCCGGGCATCATCTCGGCCTACGGGCTGGGAATCGCAAAGGCTTTCGGCGAAACCATCGCGGTGATGATGGTAGTGGGAAATGTGGTAAGGGTCTCGGGCAATCCGTTTGAGCCGGCCTATCCGCTGCCTGCCCTGATTGCCAACAACTACGGCGAAATGCTCTCCATCCCGATGTACGACTCCGCACTGATGTTTGCAGCCTTTCTGCTGCTGATTATCATTCTGCTTATCAATCTGTTTTTCAGGTATCTGATTCACAAAACCAAAAGGCAATGAGAAAATTCAAAGCGCTGGAAGAGAAGTTTTTTATCCGGTTGTCGGCATTCTTCACCTACTCGCTGATTGCCGTGCTTGCCTTTATCATCCTGGTTATCTTTTACAAGGGGATTGGAGCGCTCAACCCGGATATGATTCTGAAAACCCCGAAAGGCGGCTATTATTACGGCGGCGAGGGAGGCGTTCTGAATGCCATTGCCGGTTCGGCGTTTATCGCTATCGGCGCCACCCTGATTGCCATCCTTATCGGGATGCCGGCGGCCCTCTATCTGAATGTGCACCTGGTGCGCTTCCGCCGCACACAGAATACCATCCGCTATTTCCTGGATGCCCTGTGGGGAATACCCTCCATTGTATATGGCGCATTCGGGTTTACCCTGATGCTGTTTTTCGGGATGAACGCCTCCCTTCTGGCGGGTATTATCACCGTTGCACTGCTTGTTTCGCCCATTATGATACGCACCTTCGATGAAGTGCTGAGCACCATCCCGAAAGGGCTGCACGAAGCATCGCTCGCCATGGGCTCCACCAGAAGCGAAACCGCCTACCGGGTAATTCTCAAACAGGGATTTCCGGGATTCATGACTGCCGTGCTGCTCTCATTCGGAAGGGGAATCGGCGATGCGGCATCGGTACTTTTTACGGCCGGATACACCGACAACATTCCGCTTATGCTTGATGAGCCGGCCGCCACACTGCCGCTGGCCATCTTTTTCCAACTCGGCTCCCCCATCCCCGAGGTACGCGACAGGGCTTTTGCCGCCGCCATCATCCTTACCATGATTATCCTGATCATCAGTCTGGGCGCCAGATACCTGTCGAAACGCTTTTCCAGAACCAGTTTGAAATAATCGCCATGCCCGAATCAACCATATCAGCCTTCAGCAGCCAGCAACATCCCTTTTTGCGGGCAGTAAAGTCAGAGCCGGCCATTACCATCCGCAACCTGAATGTTGAAACCACAGGCCACCATATTCTGAAAGATATCAGCCTCGAAATTCCCAAAAACCGGATTACGGTGCTGCTCGGCCCCTCCGGCTGCGGAAAAACCACCCTGCTGAAATGCCTCAACAAACTTACCGACCTTTACAGAGAGCTGAAGGTAAGCGGCAGCATCCTCATCGACGGGGAGGATGTCCTGAATACCACCGCCAATATTCCGAAACTGCGGCAGAAAATGGGGCTTCTTTCGCAACGGCCCTACCCCCTGCCGGTTTCCATTTTTAAAAATGTGGCTTACGGCCTGAAACTGAAAGGCGTACGCGATAAAAAGCTGATCGCTTTCAATGTGGAGAAGCATCTTAGGCAGGTCGGGCTGTGGGAGGAAGTAAAAAACCGCCTGAATGCTCCGGCTACCAGCCTCTCCATCGGCCAGCAGCAAAGGCTCTGCCTGGCACGGGGATTGGCCGTAAAACCGGGCATTATCCTTGCCGACGAGCCCACTTCGGCTCTCGACCCCACCTCAAGCAAAATCATCGAAAACCTGTTTAAAGACATGAAAAAGCACTACACCATAGTGCTGGTAACCCATGTTCTGCGGCAGGCGGTCAGGCTTGCCGACCATGTAATCTTTATGTACGACGGCGAAATCATAGAGCAGGGCAGCCCCGATGAGCTGTTCAACAATCCGAAGACCGATAAGCTCAGGGCGTATCTGGTGGATGGCAACTGATGGCCGTCAGATAACCTTCCCCTCCTTCTGATACTCCCGCTCTATTCCGGTGCGGAGGAGGGCGGCGGAGATGTCATCCGAATCATTCGCAAGCGCTTCCAGGCAACAGTATTGAACCACATTGACAATGCCTGCACCGGTAATCTCATATTTTCTGGCAATGGCCGACAGCTCTTCCTGCGAAGGGAGTTTGAGGCCTGAATCCACCGGCAGCGTTTTGTTCCACAGCAAAAGCCGCTCGGCGGCGGAAGGCAGGGGAAAATAGATTACCGACTGAAACCGCCGTATAAATGCCTCATCAATGTTCGATTTAAAATTGGAGGCCAGGATAATCAGCCCGTCATGGCTTTCGATGCGCTGCAGCAGATAGGCCACCTCCTGATTGGCGTACTTATCATGGGCATCGCGCACATTGGTTCTTTTCCCAAAAAGCGCATCGGCCTCGTCGAAAAACAGAATCCAATCCTTGTTTCTTGCCCGTTCAAACAGTTGCGAAAGGTTTTTCTCCGTTTCGCCTATAAATTTGGAAACTACCATCGAAAGGTCGATGCGAAAGACATCCCTTCCAGTTTTCTTGCCGATAATCAGCGCGGTAAGTGTCTTTCCCGTTCCCGGCGGCCCGTGAAACAACGCCCGGTAGCCCGGCTTTATCCATCGCTTCATGTTCCAGCCATTCATCAGCCGCTCGTGGTGTTTGATCCAGTTCTCCAGCTCCTCCACCTGTTTCAGGGTTTCGGCCGGCAATACCAGATCTTCCTCAGTCAGTCCGGTTGTGATGTATTCGGCCGGAAAATCCATCGAAAAGCGCGGATGCGAAATCTTTCCAGTGGTGAACAGGTCAATGTACTCGGGCGCCATCACCAGCTTTCCGCTGAACTGTGGCTCTCCCGGCTCGGCATTCTCAAGATATATCACATTCCTGACAGCAAACAGATGATCGCTGCCGAACAGGGATTCGCATGAGAACCTTTTCTGAAGGTCGGTGCCGGCCAGGATGAACAGTACGGTTTCAGCCGTAGGAAGGAATCCCCGGTGATTTTTGCCGCGCACCCCGCCAAACTGAGGGAAGTCGCCCTGCCCGGGAATGTTCTGCTGGATAAGATCATCGAAGAAAACCGGGTTGATATGCGGCGCCAGAACCGCAAGCAGCATAATGGTTTCAGCGGCGGTCAGCCCGTTTCCCGAGATAAAATCCGACAAAGGCGTAACATCGCTGAAAACCGGCAGATTCACCTCCGCGGGATCGAACGGCCTGCCCGGATGGAAATGGGCGTCCAGCCGGCGCCTGATCACTTCGGCAAGGTAATTCAGATAGGTTTCGATGACAACATTTGCCTGCATGTTAAATCAACAGAACAGAGTGTTTTAAGTTTTATCCGTCTTGTTTTTTTCGTCGGGTTCAGGGTCCGGGCAATCGCAGGTGACATTAAAGATGTTGGCGCCGTTTGCATCAAGCTGTGCGCTGGCGTCATCGGAGCGTTGCCGCCTGGCCGCCTCAATCGTGGTGTGGATGTCACGGATATGATCGTCAAGGCCCGATGCGCACCCATGGTAGTTATATGGTGTTCTGACTGTTCCGTTATAGGTTTTGAATGCCCTCACATGCTGCCGCTCGTGATTGAGGAGGGTAGTATCGATGAATTGCCGGACAGCCTGCTGCTCGCACGCATTAAGCCCTGAAGGCACCGACGGGAGGGTAATCACCGGATTGGCCTCAAATACCGATACAACCGTTCCGGAACTTTGGATGCAGTCGTCCGCGCAACCTTCACAATCAGCGGCAGGGGTTCTACTCCCATCCGAAGAATAGGAATCCGAATAATTGGCATCCGTCTGGCCTTGCACCTGCACATTTTCACAATTCGCAAAATGGCGGGTGCTGTGGGCCTGCTCACCACCCTGAGTGTGAACAGGCATTTCCTTCTCCTTTCTTTCATCCTCAATCGGCGCAGGGCCATTCTGCAGACGGTTTACCGCCGTTTCCACCCTGCCGATATCTTTCCGGGAAGATTCCCTTTCTTCCTCCCCGCAATCAACGCAATCCGTCCCTTTTAGCTCTCCATAGCCAAATGCGCGGGCAGATCTGAAAAACGAGCCCCGGCTTTCCGAGTTGAAAAACAGAGGCCTTTCATTATCGCCGCTTCTCTCACGGGCCGGGCCGGAATAATTCAACCGGGGCCGGTGCCGGTGTATCGCTGTTGTTTTCATGGTTCAATTCAGTATTATGTAACGGTTATTCTTCATCTGCGAAGTAAGGTAATCCTTTTCATCAGTTGTGAATTTCAGCGCCCCCGCCTTGTTATCCTTTTCGTCAATCACATAGGAAGCAAGGCTCTCGTAGCTGGAGAAAGAGGAATTGGTTTCACTTATTTTGTGTCCGATAATCCGGCTGATTTTTTTTGCAAACTTTTCTTTATTTCCCTGATAATCAACAACATTATTGAATTTATTCATTTCCTCGGCATTAATACCCTTTCTTGCCAGCAAAGTCAGATTTACGGGAACCGGTTTTTCGGAGCCATCCAGTTCGTAACTGGAGTAGGATGTTTCCACCGGGTTGTCCACCTCCACTATAGCCGGTTTCAGGATACTCACCTCATCCTCCCATTTTCCATCCTTTTTCTTTCTGATAAATGCTTCGCACTTTAGCTTATCCGGAACACTCTTTTCCGCTTCGATGATCCTCTTCACCAGATCGAATTTTGCATCAATATCGGGAATACGGACAAACTCTTTTTTATCCTTAGGCTCCGGGGTTCTGACCTTCTGATTGCCCGACGCCTCTACCCTGTATCTGATTACTGCACCCGCATAAAATGCAGCTTTAACGACACTCTCTACTTTTGATTCATGATCATGATTTCCGCTTCGCGACAGTGCCGTCATATTCCCCCAGGTTCCCGGACCGCCAAGATTGTCGTTGATCAGGTGACCCCGGATATAATAACTGGCGCCGGCTTTTCTTCGCAGGTTAATGACATCATAGATATCGTGTTTGGCAGAGCTGGGAGGAGATCCGTGGGATTTTACAAAATCCACATTAAAGATATTTACGGCTGTTGCTTCTCCGGCAAACTGCTGGCCGCCGGCTCCTTCGGGGAGTTTAACCTCACCCGCTGACGGCTTTTCGGTCCCAAACAAGGGGATGGTAACTTGAACCAGTTTTTTCAGCAGCTTATCAATGGCGGTAGCTTTGGCAGCCTCTCTTTCCTTTTCATCCTTACCCGGATAGGTATTAATTTCCTTCCTCTTTTCCGTTTCGATTTTCTCTGCCATTCCCAAAGCCTCCTCAATGACCTCCGTCCTGGTCTTTTTCTGTGATCCAGCCTTAACCTTTTCTTTGGCATCATCCTGCTCAAGATTGGATCTGTAATTTTTCAGAAAATCGGTATAGGGAGTGGGGTTGCTCTGAATCATCAGAACTGCATTTCCCTCCTGCCCTGCGAAATAAATTCTGTGCGATTGCGAGTCGGCCGCCGTAAACTTCTCTTCAGCCTTCCACCAGCCGGTTATGGCAGCAATCGCCTTTTTACCCACGGACACCACCTTGTCAAGCAATGCCATGCCGGTATCCACCGCCTTATTTACCAGCCATTCCAGAGCGTGATCAACCTTTACCCTCACCTCCTTCAGAATCTCACCAACCTTACGGCCGATTCCGGTAAGGCCGATCTGGTTGGCAAGGAAACCAATGACTATGGGGATACCATCGGCAAGGGCTTTCTCAAGGACATCGGCAGCCCGCTTTATACTTCCGGCGGCAATCTCAGCAACGCCTTCCACAAAGGAGTTAACGATTGACAGCATCTGCCGCAGGTATTTTATAAATGATTGTATTGCCTTGTAGATGGCAATGCAGCTGTTTATCACCGCCATAATTCCGGTCGGATCGAGCATGCTGAGCAGCTTAACGGTAACCTGCCTGATGATGCGCTCCATAATCCAATCCTTAATTGTATTGATAATGGTATCCCACAGGTTGGCCAGTTGCCCGGATATCCGGTCCCAGATGGCAGCGAGCCCCCGCTCCTGAACATCGCGGATAAAGGTCCAGATGCCTTCAAGTTTGCCAATCATGCTCCTTATCTTAGCCACCCGCTGCGGTCCGATTCTGGGATGTCTTTCCAGTTTCTCCCAGATCTTCTCCATACTGATGTCGAGTATCTGAAGCACCCATGAGAAAATACCCCTGAGGGACAGGTCGTTGAGCGGCGGTGCGCCGGAATCGCGCAATTCGGCGGTTAACCAGTTAACCAGGCCGTTTATAAGGTGGGTTAGAATTCTTCTGAAGAACTGGGCAAAGCCTTCCTTAATCGCCCTGAGCAGATTTTTCAGGAATCCAATCGGATCAGATTTTATCAGATGGAATGAAGCGATGGCTCTTGTGATGATGTTGTTGATCAGATCAAACGGGAACTGCATGATCTCCAGGATAATCATCACCACTATTTTCACAATTTCAATCACAAAGGCAATCAGCCTGAAAATCGGCCGTGTCAGGGTATCGAATATCCTTCGGAAAGCGCCGATCGGGTTCAGCAGATCGCGCAGGCTGAAGCTGTTCCACAGGCCGATAAAGAGCGATATGATGTATTGCGGGGTCATGTTCAGCCTGGCAACGGCGGCATCTATTCTGGCAGTTGCCCGTGCAATGGCTCCCGATTCCTTCATCTGTGCAAACTGCTCCTCGCCATCGCTCATCAGGCTCATAAAGCCATGGATGATATTTTCGGTGTTTCGTTCCACCCTTTCATGGGTAAAAGGATCTTTGCCAATGATTACGGTAATCAGGTAATACCCTCTTCTTCCCCTTGCCCAGGCACTCAGACGCCTCATCAGCACCTCCTTGATCAGCTTCAGGATCATAACGACCGCATCGGCTACGAAGCTCAGCACATCGCGAACCGGCTGTGCAAAGACATTATAGATTTCCCTGAATTTCTCAACCGGGTGCATCAGAGTTTCAATGGAAGCAAGGCCCCAGATGAGACTGAAATTGTTCCGGATGGTATCATACAGGTTGCCGAACACGCGGATGCCCCGGTCGATCCACGCCGCTACTCTTTCAAAGGTTCCGGTTTCCTGCATCATGCGCCTTTGCTGCTCGCCTTCCGCTCCTCTCAGCAACAGCAGGGCATTTAAAATATTCGTTCCATTCTTTTCAACATACTGTTCGGTGATGGGATCCTTCCCCAGAATCACAATCAGCAACGGATAGGCGTTCGTCCTGCTTCTGATGAATTGAGCAAGTTGGGTCAATAGCCAGCGTTTTACAATGCTCAGCAGCTCTCTGCCCGAATCCACGGCAAACCTCACAATGGATGCAATGGTATCGTGAATGATGCCGCCGATCTGCCTGAGGAGCCGCATAGGATGGGCAAGGCTGGAGAGGGAGAGTCCGTTCCAGAATTCGGTTACCCGGGCTACGATTCCCGAAACCAGTCGCTTAATTCCTGCAATTCTGCTGTCAACCCAAACGGCGGCTTCATCAATGGCGCCTAGTTCATTCAGCTTGTTGAACAGATGGGTTCCTCCCGGAATAATATCGAGCGCCGCTTCAATGAAATTGCGGCCATTCCGAAGAACCTCCTCACCGGTAATGGGGTCTTCGCCAAGAATAACCGTCAACGCCTTGTATCCCGGAATTTTCCTTGCAAACTCGCGTGCCTTCCTGAGCAGCAGCCGCTTTCCGGCGGCAAGCCCGTCGCGGACAAAGTCAACGGCGGTATTTATAAATGAAATTGCACGGCTGAACCAGCCATTCTGAATGACATTACCCTGCACTCCGGTTCTGATGACGGGCATGCGGTCAATGGCATGCTCTTCCCCCTCCTTCTCTTCCGTTGTTCCGGTTTCTTCCTGAAGATCTATCGCCTCGCCGGATAAGTTACCGGATGAAACCGGGCTAAATCCGGCTTCTTGTGTATGCTTTCCTGCTGTAGTGGTGTTAACCGGCGGGCCGTTCTCCTTCCTGTTTACATTAAACAGCTCTTTCTGCAATTCCTTCAGGGGCTCCGGCTTTTCCTCCAATGCCGTATCTCCGCTACCCAGCGGACCTGCCGTCATCAGCAGGGGATTGAAGAAAGCTGTCCAGTTGCTGATGGGATGTTCCCGTGTTTGAATCTGGCCGCCAAGGTTATCCTCACCGGCGGTATTGCCGTTTACGGTGGTAACATTGCTTCCGGCAGCACTCTCCACAATGGCAAAATGAGAGTATCCCTCTTTGTAGGCGATATCACCGGTACGGGGGGTATATCCGGGGGGATAGGCTGCTTCGGGTTTGATGACCGGTTTACCCAGCTGCCACTTAGGCATGGGCACTCCGCCTTTGTTCAGCGCCCAGAATACGAAGATACCGCACCAGCTGGGCATGGCATCCCGCCGGCCGGTTATTCGGTCGCCATTGATGTCGTTTTTATTGACGATCAGCCCGGTTGTAATGCGTTTCTTCTTAATATCCTGCTCGGCAACGGTGCCCGTTACGGCCGTTCCCGCGCTGCCTCCGGTGATTTTATCCGGGCCGAAGGAAGTTCTGAAGAAATCAAGCAGGTCGCTCCAGCCCTCGCGGAAACCATCGGGGCCGGTTTTATCGGCATTTACTTTTCCTTCCTTGCTTTTTGCCTTTTCTACCGCAGCCGTTAATTGCGGAACCGGACCTGCCGGAACGCGCATAATGGTTTCGCTGCGCTGCACGGTGCCCGCAGTATGCCCGGCGGACCGTCCCGGTTTAACCGCCCCCTGCTGTATGGTGTGCGTGAGTTCATGTGCAAGCAGGGTGCCCCCGGCTTCGGTATGCGGAGAATATTTTCCTGCACTGAAATAGATATCACTGCCATGGGTAAACGCCTGAGCATTCACCGCCCGGCTCATGGAATCGGCATAGCCGCCGGTATGAATCCTGACGCCGCTGAAATCGGCATTGAAACGGCTTTGCATAAACTCAAGCGTGGATCCGGACATGGGGCTGCCGTTTCCCTTGCTTGCGCTCAGATCCCGTTCAAAATTCATCAACCCGGCCGGAGGGGCACGACCGCTTCGGTGAATCAGAATGCTTCCGGTCCCGGATTCCGCTTTTCGCTGGATTCCGGAGGAGTCTTGCTCTTCCTGTTCTTCAGGTGAAAGCGCACTTTCGAACATTTCAGCACGCTGAATCCGGTCTGCCGAAAGTTTGGTGCTGACCATGCCTTCATCCTCGTTCTTCTCTGTAACTGCAGCCGGATCCGGCATCCGCATCACCTGGCCGGCCACCTCATCGGCTTCTTTTTCCTGAGGATCATCAGGCCGGCTGATATTCAGTTTTGCCTGTATGGAAGGAGTGAAAAACGAAGCGTTTTGTTCGGCCGTAAGGGTCTCCTCTTCCGCTTTGCGGAAGAATGCCTGTCCGTTGTTCTGCTGAACACGGTTGACAAAGGCAGGAACCGGTGTTTCGGCTTTTGCGAACATAACCTTCTATACCCATTGTGTGATTAACGGTTTATCCATCCAGAGCAGCTTAACCATTGAAATATTCCAGGGGAGTTGCTGCAAAAGCATATCGTAGGGCTTTTGTTCAACAATCAGCAGCCATTCACCCTCCCCCTGCGCCAACTTTCCGTTCCGCTGCAGAAATGCCTCCCTGAGGCCGTCAGCGGAGGTATCCTTCAGCACCGACCAGTACTCAATTGCCGAATCAAGCATCTCTTCCGCTTCCCGAAGCATCAATTCATCATCAACCGCAACCATGCCGGCTACGGCTCCGGGTTTGATGCCGCAGAAAACCGCCGGCAATGCCAGCTCAAACTCAAAGGCCTGCGTTCGTCCGGTGATGCAGTAATTCATTAAGGCCAGGGCAACCTCAGGCTGAAGGATATTGCCATTGACTGCAATACCAGTCCTTTCGAAAAGCGCCGGAAGGAAGGGGGCAATCAGCACGGACCCGGCATTGTTCACATAAATTCCTTCCTGAAGCTCCTTTTCGTGCTTTTCTTCATCTTCAGAAGAAAGATGCTTACGGGTAATCCGCTCAGGTTCCGACTGATCTTTTGTCTCATCAACCTGGGATTGCTGAACCACGGAGCTACTGCGCTGTACTTCACGCACCGCCGCAGCCACCTCGGGATGGAAAAATTCAGCGGCACCGGCCTTCCGGAAAACGCTCTCCCGTGCCAATCCACTCTGTCGCAGCCAACTTGCAACGATTTCAGTAACAGTCGTTTGGGTTACCGCTTCCGTAAGAAATATCCTTTCAAAATCTGACAGAGTTTTGGCCCGCTTTCGCTCATCCTTTATCAACTGATTCGTCAGGACAGCAACATCGCTGAAAATGGCCTTTACTTCCTCGCCCACAATCCCGGTAACAGCCGGAACAAGAATTTCCAGCGACCTTCTTTCCAGCAGTCCTGACAGCCTGGCCATTACCCCGGGTGTGCGAAAACGGTCGAAGGCATTTCTAAGGACAGCCGCATCGCTTTCCCTAACCCACCGATTCAACCGGGCTTTAAACTCATCCACACTACTGAAAGCCGCATTCCACGGCAACCTTCCCGACTCAAGATAATGATGCAAAATACCGATGAAACTTTGTTCGCGCGACCTGAACACAACCTCTTTTTTCTCCCTTTTTCCGGCTTTTCGTCTCACCATTTCGGCCAGTTTTCCGGAAATCTTCTCTTCAAGGCCCTGTTTCCAGTCGGCTTTGAAATCAACTTCAATATCGATGCTCAGGCTATCAATTACCATCACCTCTTCCATGGCTGCATAAGCAGCCAGCGCCGAATCAAGGGCAGGAATCAGGATTTCGCCTGCCCAGCCCGATATCTCCTGCTGAAGTTGCAACCCGTCATAGTTTCCGTTCAGATTGAAATTCAGGGTTGCCTTTCTGATGATATGGGAACCTTCACCTTCCATCAGTGAATGGTTTTGAGGACTTTCAGAATTCTGTTAAGCAGCGCCAGATACAGGGCTTTGGAGTTAGCCTCTCCGTTTTCATTGGTTCGCTGCACCTCCTTCTCAATATCTGCAACCATTTTCTGGATGACGCCCAAATCTTCCTGTGAAAATGCGCCCTGTGCAGCCAAATTGACCCACTCCTGAACATGTCCGCTGATCAGTTCAAATATCTTAACCATCGGCACTACCGCCTTATCAATATCCTCTTTCTGGATACAGGCAATATACATGGCCAGCAGATTCAGGATGCGATAGAGTTCAAGACTTACAAAACGGACATCCTGCCGGTTACTGATGAGGAACTGAAGCCGCGCAAGCCATTTCAACAGCAATGCTTCTGTCTGGCTTTCAAGGAAAAATTTAATCTGTTCTTCAACAGGCAGTTTTCCAATTTCAATAAGTTTATTAAAATACTCCAGCAATTCATTGTAGTAATTAAACAG
>LUZO01000247.1 GCA_001603685.1 Bacteroidales bacterium Bact_23 | reverse complement strand
AATGAGGCTTAAAAACAGAAGATTAAACAATAAAAAGCGGTATTCCTGAGTTTAGAATTACGATTTTTCATTAAAAATCAGCTCTTTTTGGCAGGTTCACAGCAAATTGGTACATTTGCTCCATTCGAAAAAAATAGAAATCAAATTATAATTCAATGAAAATCACCATAGTAGGTTCAGGATATGTAGGCCTTGTTACGGGCACCTGCTTCTCTGAAGTCGGAATCAATGTAGTTTGTGTGGACATTGACGCGAAAAAAATTGATAACCTCAAGAAAGGAATAATTCCCATTTATGAGCCGGGGCTCGATGAAATGATAAGCCGCAATGTTGAAAAGGGCAGGCTTCATTTCTCCACCGACCTTCCCGGTTGCGTGAACGACTCCGATGTAATATTTATTGCCGTTGGCACTCCTCCCGATGAGGATGGTAGCGCCGACCTGAAATATGTGCTTGATGTTGCCCGGACCATCGGTCGCCATATGGACCGGCACATGACCGTAGTAACCAAGAGTACCGTTCCCGTGGGTACCGCCGCCAAGGTACGCAATGCCATACAGGAAGAGCTTGACAAGCGCGGGCTTGACATCTCGTTCGATACCGCTTCCAATCCCGAGTTCCTGAAGGAGGGCGATGCCATCAACGATTTTATGAAGCCCGACAGGATTGTGGTTGGAGTTGAATCGGAAAGAACCGAGGAACTGATGTCGCGTCTCTACAAACCATTTACCCTGAACGGCCATCCGGTAATTTTTATGGATGTCCCCTCGGCTGAGATGACCAAATACGCCGCAAATGCCATGCTGGCTACCAAAATCAGCTTTATGAACGATGTTGCCAATCTTTGCGAGATACTCGGAGCGGATGTGAATATGGTTCGCCGCGGTATTGGCAGCGACAGCCGCATTGGCCACAAATTCATCTATCCGGGTATCGGATACGGCGGCTCCTGCTTCCCGAAAGATGTTCAGGCGCTGATCAGGACCGCCGACAGCGTGGGCTACTCCATGCGTATCCTGAAAGCGGTGGAAGCCATCAACTACGACCAGAAATCGCTCATGTTCAACAAGTTCATGAAGTATTTCAACGGCAATGTAAAAGGCAAAACGGTTGCCATCTGGGGACTTTCGTTCAAACCGCAGACCGATGATATGCGCGAAGCCCCTTCGCTGGTAATCATTGAAAAACTGCTTGAACAGGGCTGCCGCATCAAGGCATACGACCCCGTGGCAATGGATGAATCGAGGCGCAGAATCGGCGATGCCATTGAATATTGCAAAGATCCGTATGAAGCAGCCATTGATGCTGACGCACTTATTCTCATCACCGAATGGACCGAATTCCGCTATCCGAACTGGACGGTTATCAAAAAACTGCTGAAGACACCGGTGGTGTTCGACGGACGCAACATCTACGATCCCAAAGAGATGAAGAAACTTGGCTTCCACTATTACGGCGTCGGCATCATCAACGGAAAGCTATAATATGCCGGAGGTTGTTAGGATAATAACAGGCGATAATTTATGAGAAAAAAGATTCTGGTAACCGGCGGAGCAGGCTTTCTGGGCTCCCACTTATGCGAACGGCTGCTCAACGACGGCAATGAAGTGATCTGCCTCGACAATTACTTCACAGGCGAGAAGTCAAATGTGGTTCATCTGCTGAAAAATCCCTATTTCGAGCTGATCAGGCATGATGTTACCATGCCTTTCTTCATTGAGGTTGACGAGATTTACAACCTGGCCTGCCCGGCATCGCCCATCCATTATCAGTACAACCCCATCAAAACGGTAAAAACCTCGGTAATGGGCGCCATCAATATGCTGGGGTTAGCCAAGAGAATAAAGGCGAAAATTCTGCAGGCATCCACCAGCGAGGTTTACGGCGATCCGCAGATTCATCCGCAAACGGAAGATTACTGGGGTCATGTGAATCCGCTGGGCGAAAGAGCTTGCTACGACGAGGGCAAAAGGGCTGCCGAAACCCTGTTTGTCAATTACCACAAGCAGAACAAGGTGAGAATCAAGATTATGCGCATTTTCAACACCTATGGCCCGCGCATGCACCCCAACGATGGAAGGGTGGTTTCAAACTTTATCGTTCAGGCGCTCAGAAATGAAGACATCACCGTATATGGCGACGGCAGCCAGACCAGAAGCTTCTGCTACCATACCGATCTGATTGAAGGGATGATCCGGCTGATGGCTACCGGCGATGACTTTACCGGGCCGGTTAATGTCGGCAATCCGAATGAATTTACCATTCTGGAGCTGGCCGAAAAAGTAATCAGCCTTACCGGATCAAAATCGAAAATCGTGTTCAAACCACTGCCCAGCGATGATCCCATTCAGCGGCAGCCCGATATCACCCTGGCCAAACAGAAACTGGGCTGGGAGCCGAAGGTGCAGCTTGACGAAGGGCTGAAAGAAACCATTGCCTACTTCAAAACCATAATCAGGTAGCGGAAATGAAAATTCTGGTAACGGGAAGCAACGGCCAGCTGGGCAGCGAACTGAGGGTGCTGGCACCCGGAATCACCGGTATGGAGTTTCTGTTTACCGATTACAATGAACTGGATATCACCGACGAAGCACAGATAAACGCTTTTTTCGCCGCCGAAAAGCCGGCATGGGTCATCAACTGTGCCGCCTATACCGCGGTTGACAAAGCCGAATCGGAGCCGGAGGCTGCCATGCGGCTAAATGCTGACGCACCTGCCATCCTGGCAAAAGCCGCAAAAAAGAGCGGCGCAGGAATGGTACACATTTCAACCGACTATGTCTTTGGTGGCGAAGGTTACCGGCCTTACCGCGAAACGGATACCGCCAGCCCGAAAGGAATTTATGCGGTAAGCAAGCGCCGGGGCGAAGAGCTGGTTCTTCAGGAAAACCCCGATGCAGTCATTGTCAGGACGGCATGGCTGTACTCCGTGTATGGCCACAATTTCGTGAAAACCATTATCAACAAAGGAAGAGAAAAAGGCGAACTGAAGGTGGTGGCCGACCAGATCGGATCGCCAACCTGGGCCGCCGACCTTGCCACCGCAATAATCACGCTGATAAAGGCCGGTGTAAAGAGCGAAATCATCCATTTCACCAACGAAGGCGCCTGCAGCTGGTTCGATTTTGCCAAAACCATCGTGGAAATATCGGGTATCAACTGCAAAATTTTGCCCACCGATACCGCAGGGTATCCCCTCCCCGCCCCCAGGCCATATTACAGCGTACTTGACAAAAGCAAATTTTCAACCCTTACCGGATTAAACATTCCGTGGTGGCGCGAGAGCCTCAAAAAATGCATAGCTTTGCTGAATGAACAGGGCTGAACTTAATAAACTGCATACCAGAATCTTCGAAGCCGCTTCGGGTATCTATGCCGAACTCGGACAGGGGCTTGATGTTCAGGTGTATCAAACCTGTTTCCAGCACGAACTGAGGCTCAACGGGCTGAAATTCAAACGCGATGTACCATTCCCGGTCTATTACAAGAATGTGAAGCTGAACATTGAGGTGTTTGCTGAGTTACTGGTGGAAGATCATGTTATCGTGGAGCTCAGGCCTGAAATCGAAATCACACAGCATCATGTAAATGCGATGCTATCAAAACTAAAAATTTCGGGCCGCAGAATGGGAATTATTATTACCTTTAACGCTCCGGGAATCGTTGACGGCTACCGGAAAGTATTGAACAATTGAGAGGCTGAGAGGTTATATCAACCTGAATTACAGCATCTGCTGAATTCTTACCGGAAGGGCTCCAGGGCTTATAAACCAGAAACCGGCTCAAAGGATTTTTTTAAACAATATATTGAAATACAATATATTAACGCGAAATTTCAAATTGAGTTTTAATGACAGGGCGGTTGCCGCCGTCAGGCTTTCAGGGCTGAAGAGAGTTGAAAAGTTGATGATATCGAAAGAAAACCGGAAATAACAAATAAATCTGAAATACCATGACCATTCAGGAAGTTGACCCAAAGATTATTGCCAAAGCAAATGTATGGCTTGAAGGGAATTATGACGAAGAAACCAAAGCGGCTGTAAAAAAGATGATGGACAGCAATCCGGCCGAGCTGGTTGAATGCTTTTACCGCGACCTGGAGTTTGGCACCGGCGGCCTTCGCGGAATTATGGGCGTTGGAACCAACCGGATGAACCGCTATACGGTGGGTGCAGCCACCCAGGGACTGGCCAATTATCTGAAATCGGCGCTCGCTTCCGAAACCGAAATCAGGGCAGCAATTGCATTCGATTCACGGAACAACAGCGATCTGTTTGCCCGGATTTCCGCCGAAATTCTGGCAGCCAACGGCGTAAAGGTGTACCTCTTCGATTCGCTGCGGCCCACCCCTGAGCTTTCGTTTACCGTGCGCCACCTGAAATGCCATACCGGCATCGTAATTACCGCATCGCACAACCCGAAAGAGTACAGCGGCTATAAGGTTTACTGGAACGACGGCGGACAACTGGTTCCCCCGCATGATGTGAATGTAATCAACGAAGTGAAAAAGATCGCTTCGGTGGATGACATCCGCTTTTCAGGAAATCCGGAAAACATCGTAATCATCGGCGAGGATATTGACAAAGCTTACCTCGACACCCTCGTTCAGTTATCGTTGTCGCCCGATGTCATCAAGCGGCAGCACGATATGAAAATCGTTTACACGCCCATCCACGGAACCGGTTACCGCCTGGTTCCCGAAGCTCTGAAAGCATACGGATTCACCGAGGTACATATTGTAAAGGAACAGCAAAAACCCGACGGCAATTTCCCAACAGTGGTTTCGCCCAATCCCGAAGAGAAAGCGGCAATGGATCTTGCGCTGAAACTGGCCAAAAAGGTAAATGCCGAAATCATCCTTGCCACCGACCCCGATGCCGACCGCGTGGGAATCGGAGTGAAGGACAACGACGACAACTACATCCTGCTGAACGGAAATCAGGCAGCCACACTGCTCACCTATTATCTGATCAGGCAGTGGAAAGTGAAAGGCAAACTTACCGGCAAGGAGTTCATCGCCAAAACGATCGTAACCTCCGAACTGCTGAAAGACATTGCCTCAAGCCATAATGTGGAATCATATGATGTGCTGACCGGATTCAAATACATTGCCGAGATTATCCGGAACAACGAAGGAAAGAAGAAGTTTATCGGCGGCGGCGAAGAGAGCTACGGCTATCTGGTTGGCGATTTCGTGCGCGACAAGGATGCCGTTTCGGCCTGCGCCATGCTTGCTGAAGTGGCTGCCTGGTCGAAGAATATGGGAATGAGCCTGTATGAGATGCTGATAAACATCTATCAGGAATACGGATTCTATCTGGAAGACCTGGTTTCCATCACCAAGAAGGGTAAATCGGGCGCCGAGGAAATCAAGGCAATGATGGATGGCTACAGAAGCAATCCGCCGCGCGAAATCAACGGAGTTCCGGTAGAAAAGGTGAAGGATTATCTCCTGCAGAAAGAAACCGACCTGAATACGGGCGGCCAGAAGCCTATTGACCTGCCCAAATCCGATGTGCTGCAGTTCTTCCTCAAGGGCGGAAGCAAAATTACCGTTCGCCCCTCGGGTACCGAACCGAAAATCAAATTTTATTTCGGCGTTAAAGGCCTGCTGCCCGACAAATCGGAATTCAACAACCTTCATGCAAAAATGAAGGCGCAACTTCAGGAGATGATCAGCGCCATGAAACTGAATTAAGGTATTTTATACGCTATAGAAATAAGAGGCAGCTGCAACGGCTGCCTCTTTTGTATCATTTTGTATATTCAAGGAAGAAAATCTTATGGATGCAGGTTTCACAGTAACGCCACGCCAGCATACTTCATGAGAAGTGAACGAGAAAAAAAAGGCGAAGGCAATGATCTATGGAATGACCAACCCAATAAAAAAAGCACAATGATTTTAATGCCCGCCGGATAAAGAAAAATGGAGAGAAATATTATGGTTATAAAAATTATGCAAAGGTAGATTCTAAGAGCAAATTCATCAAGAAGTTCACAGCTCCGGATGCTTCGGTACATGACTCGCAGGTATTGGAAGATTTGCTGGATAAAGTGAAAAAGGCAAACCATTGTATGGCGACAGTGCTTATACGGGAGAAAAACAGAAAGAAGTAATACGAAAATACCGTCTTAAAAACAAAACACACGAAAAAGGATACAGAGGTAAGCCTTTGACAGATAAACAAAAAGCAAAAAATAAGATAAAATCTAAGACAAGAGTAAGAGTAGAACATGTATTTAATTTTATTGAATATTGGCTACACCTCAACAAAACTCAAACAAGTTTGGTTTTGTTTTCGGTTTGCACAATATTTGGTTTTATGGAACAAAGTATGAACGGACTTGCGGTTAAATGTGTAGGAATAGCAAGAGCAACAGGAATAATCGGACTTATAAATCTTACCTACAACTTATTCAGGTTTGAACAAGTTCAAAGACTAAATTTGTTTGCATCGTAATATGCTGTTAGTTAGTTAGTTACGAATTGTCGAAAAAATTAAAAAAAAGTTCAGTCTAATGGACAAAAAGTTAAAATATTAGCTTATGAATTGAAAAATAAGTTGTATAATTGCTTACTTTTTCAGCACAGATTATAAAGGGTTCTGATTTGTGTCTGAAAAAAATAAAAAATATCAATTTTTAGCACCCACCTAACAAAATTTACCCGCGCGTGCAGGATTTTTGCACGGTGGTGGTTGTATATTTATATATTTACCGAATAAAAAAGAGCCTGGCCAGCCAAAAACAAGAAAGCCTCTCTCGCGGGGCGCACCGTGTCAGCTATAACTCAGTAC
>LUZO01000246.1 GCA_001603685.1 Bacteroidales bacterium Bact_23 | reverse complement strand
CATTAATACCTCACCTATCATATATCAATATGAATTCCAAACACTTCCACGGAATAAAAAAACGGGAGCCCTGATATTAAAGCTCCCGTTTTTTTATGTTTTGCTGTTACAATTGCACCTTTGCAGCGATCTTTGCTGCAGTTGCCTTAAACTGTTCGGGTTCGAACTTCAGCTTTGGCCTGCTGAAATCAATGTCGTAGATATTATTGATCGGAATAAGATGAATGTGTGCATGGGGCACTTCGAGGCCGATGACGGCCACTCCTATCCGTTTGCAGGGGATTACCTCCCTGACGGCTTTTGATACTTTTTTTGCAAATGTGAAATATTCGGCGTAAAGCGGATCCTCAATATCGAAGATGTAATCCACCTCTTTCTTGGGGATAACCAGGGTATGTCCCTCAGCCAACGGATTGATATCCAGAAAGGCAAGGAACTTATCGTCTTCAGCGACTTTCCACGCCGGGATTTCGCCATTTACAATTTTTGAGAAAATACTTGCCATAGCTTTTTTTGTTTTTACCTTAAAATTTCCATTATTTCAAAGCTCATCTTGCCGGCCGGCACCTGAATTTCAACAGTTTCGCCCACCTTTTTCCCGAGCAGGCCTTTAGCAATGGGCGAGTGGACTGAAATCTTCCCGGCTTTAATATCGGCCTCATTTTCCGGCACCAGGGTGTACTTCATCATAGCATTATTTTTCGTATTACGAATCTTCACGGTGGAAAGAATCAGAACCTTTGAGGTATCAAGTTTTTTCTCATCAATTATTTTTGCATTCATGATGATTTCCTGAAGTTTCGCAATCTTCATTTCAAGCATACCCTGCGCATTTTTGGCAGCATCATATTCAGCATTCTCAGACAAGTCGCCTTTATCGCGGGCCTCTGCAATCTGCTGTGAAATTGCCGGGCGTTCAACAGAAATAAGCTGATCGAGTTCAGCTTTCAATTTATTCAACCCTTCCAAAGTGTAATACATGACAATGATTGTTTGGTTTCTTATGGGTGTAAAAGAAAGAAAAGACCCTTGTACAAGGGCCCTTTCATTTTTTGAGTTAAGACGGAGCAGATGCTCTCGCCTTTCAATCAGAGATTTATTCTTGCACCGATGCTATGGGTGCCATTAAACGGATCTGTAGCTCTATAGGAGTAATCGATGGCAATAGATGAGCCTTTCTCCTTATCGAGGGGAACAGCCACTGTGAACCCGGCACTTGGGCCGGTGAAAGCTGTTGTACGCTCACTTTTGCTGGTAATTCCTTCCTCATAGGTATAACCGCCGCGAAGCATCAGGTATGATTTCAGCTCATACTCGGCGCCTACGATAAACTGGTCTTTATTAAATGAGTTTGAAACAAAATTACCGGCAAGGCTCAGGCGGTGCATCTCAGAAATATAAAAGTCGTATGATGCGCCAATCGCAAGCTGAGTGGGCAATTCGAAATCGGCTGAACGCTGTTCAAGGGTAAAGTAGCTGTCCTGTCCGGGCAGCAGGCTGCGGATAGAAAGACCGTCGCCATTAAACTTCATGGTAGGTCCTACATTACGCAGTGTAATGCCAAACCGGGCATTCTCACGCGGACCGGTAACATACTGAATACCGGCATCGATGGCAACACCCTGTGCACTAACGTCAGAGATTACCTCAGAGATGATTTTAATGTTCAATCCCCCGTAGATACTGCTGGAGAATGCCTTTGAATAGGCGAGATTGATATTCATATAGTTCGGCGAGAAGTTACCGATTCCGCCTTCTGGCAGCTCCTCGGTGGTAATGGGAATATCGCCGAAATTCATCGACATGATTCCCAGACCAAGCACTCCGGATTGTCCGACCTTCTGAGTAAGCCCGAAACTATTGATTCCAATCTGGCTTCCCTGCAGCCATTGGGTGTTGGAAAATATAAGTTCGGTCTTTTTTGTATGTGCAATTCCTGCCACATTCACAAACAGGCCTTCGAGGCCAACAACGCCGGCAACATTGGCTCCACCCCAGCCCGAACTGCGTGCCCAGGGATTGATAAGAAGCTCAGAAGCACCAGCCTGACCCGACCTGTCCTTGTTTCCTGCATAAGTCTGAACTGAAGGAATGAGTAATACCCCTGTCAGCAAAATGGCAGCGAAGAATTTAAAGATCTTGTTCATATTCAATATTTTGAAAGTTTTAATACTATATGATACTTACTTCCTGGAATATTTTAGAAAGCATTGAGGTCAACCGGGCGTAATGCACCGAACCACTTAACAATCTTTTCTCCTACTCCATCCGCTTTTACGTGAATCAGGTAAACTCCTCCGGCAATCGGAATACCGGCATAGTTCTTCAGATCCCACTGGATTGCAGTGCCCTCTTCGTCTTTGGTAAATTGCCTGATCAGCATACCGCTTGTCGTATAGATTGAAACAGTACACTTCCTGGGTAAGTTAACGATCTTAACCCTGTTATCGAGCTGGTTGGTTTCATAAGTCGAGTAACCGTAGTACGGATTCGGAACAACGGTAATCAGGTCGAGCTCATTCTTGGCCTTTTCAACATTATTTGTATTGGTAGCCACACCCTTCATCGTGAACTTGTATTTCGGGAAGTTGCGGTTATCATTCTGATCGGTCTGCCCTAAAGTAGCTGTTTCGGATGTGCTGAAATAGCGGCGGTAAGGCTTAGCGATACGGATGCGCACTTTGGCATCGTTCGACAGCCATTGCTGGCCTTCTATTGCAATGGGAATATTAACCCACATGGCACTTGAGTAAACATAAGCCAGGAACTGATTATTGAGGCTTTCGATGCTCTCCCTCAATTTGCGGCCTGCGTCATAAGCGGGAATATTGGCTCCGTCAATAATCTTTCCGGTTGTGTGAGAGAATACATATATATAATGCATTCCGCCCAACACAAATGAATTACCCTGCAGAATATTGGAAGTCGGGTTAAAGAGCATATCTCTTCCGTTTTCTCCAACCAGCCATGAGTTCTCGCCGAAAACAATATTAAGGCGCTCTCCGGTTTCAAGGTTGATGGCATATCCGGGGAACCAGCCCATTCCTGTTTCGGAAATGTAGTTCGGATCATCCGGATTATTGCTGGGGCCACTTCCCTTGGCAGCCGGCTTACCATTCTTGTCAACTGACTGGCCTGCCCTGATCTTGAAGCGCTCAACACCACCTTCCGACAATGTTTTATCTGAACACATCTCAATTACCGGACAGCGGGTCCATTTGCTCTTATCAGAAGTATATACAAAATCAATACTGGCAACATCAGAGAAACTGGCTCCTGTTTTCGAGATTGTTCTGAAAGCAGGTGCATAAACGGGATCCTGTTCGGATGAAGCAGTCATCAGGTAGGGGCCCCAGGTTGCCTGAACAACCTTCTCGTAGTTGGCATTCGGGTCGAAAGGTTTCGACGGCATGTAATAGTCGTTATTGGCCGGGGTAGTAAGGTCAGTTACCACACCTGAGCGTATCCAGTTCAGTTCAGGAATTCCATCCACATCGGGAACACCGGCAACCCAGATTTTGGAGGTATCGGCAAAGGTAAAGGATGACTCCAGAACTCCGTTATTTTCAGAGATAATGCTCCAGATGGGATCCTGATCAGCATTGGTACCTACCCTGTACGGGCCCGGATCGAGAATCTGTCCGATGGTAATTGAGAAACCAAGCTCGGGGAACAACTGCTCACCCTTGAAAGCAATGGTGGTATCGGATTTATAAACCTTGTTAGTGGTAAGATCGGTAAGTGACCATGCTGCTCTGTAACTCATGGTACTGTCGTCGCCCAGTTTTACAAAATAAGGTCTCAGCGAATCAAACGCCAGGATGTACTCCCTGTCCTTTACATTCAGCGGGTCAATGATTTTCACCTCAATCGGTCCGCGGCCAGCTTTGTAAGTAGGCTGGTAAGCTATGGGGTAATTAGGACTGCCCGGCAGATTATCGGCACCGACAGGTTGCTTCGAAAGTATTTCGTTAATAGTCTCGCTCTTAAGCTCAAGAACATTTCCACCATTACCTTGTCCCTGCAGACGGGTAATTTCAACTCCATCGCCGTATTTGGCGTTTGCCTGGATGGTTCCTACAGGGATATGGGGAATTCCGGTATAAACCTTGATATTCTTGCGGCCTGCCAGGTAAGTTCTCTTCTGTCCGTCAAGTCCAATAATGCCGGCTTCCTGCGAACCCGGATCAGCGCTGTATTTCATATACTCGTTGTATCCGTATGCAAGTGCCAGATAGTAGTACTGTTTGTGATTTACCAGACGCTGTCCGGTAAACGCATCTTCACGCAATCTGAATGTGTGGGAAATTCCAAGGTCTGCACCCAGTACTTCCTCAACGGGAACGTTTGAACTCACCGACTGATCGAAGTAATGGTTTACAAGCTGTTTCACACCGTTTTTGACATCGCACTGATATACCAGGCGGGCAAGTGACTGGTCGTGGATTTCAGCAACCGACACATTGGCGTTTTTAAGCTGGAATACCTGATAGCCTTCGAAACGGTAATACGGATCAAAATCGTAGCCTGTGCTGTTGGCAACAGCAAGGATAGCCGGATCAAGCTCTTTATAGGATTCGTTGAAGTTGCTTCCTACATCGTTGGTCTTACGGTTTGTAATATAGAATACAAATTCTTTATCAAGTTCCCTGATGGTAAGATCCGGTGCGTTAGGACCGCTAACAACAGCGAAACAGTTATCAAACAGCAACTGACACTTGTCGTCAACAACCTGCAGCAGTTTTACAGAAGCCCAGGGGCCACCGGAAGCGGCACGAGCCCAGGGAATACCCACTGTAATGTAGTTAACGGCACCAGGCTCAAGAACGAAGGGTCCTGCTGACTGCATAAAGCGGCGGTCGTGAGGCTGATTCTGAGCGGTTTCCTCAGTCCAGTTTTTAGGTCCGGCAGGAGGAATTCCACCTGTACCCCAGTCGCAGATATCGGTATCTCCGGGGAACATAAAGTCGCAAACAGGACCATAAGCACCTGCCGAGACATGCGCATTACCACCGTACATCATCTTGGTATTGTCTTTCCAGATACCGCGGAGGAAGTTGTAATATTCCGGAGCATAGCTCGGGTCAGTCATATAATCAGGAACACCGCTGTTGTTATGATATACAAAACGGCGCATTCCAAAACGCTCGTCATCAACAATTCCGTTACCAAAGTTCACTCCGTTGATGGCTTCAGCCCTTACAAGGAAGCTGCCGGTTTTTTCGTTGCCCTGATTACCATAGCTCATATCAAGATAAGAGCCGTTGAGGCTTACAATGCTGCAATCACCATGGAATGAGGGGCCGTTTTTGCCGTCACCGTCAAACGAAGGGTTATCCGAACCATCTGGATCCATATAAGGTCCCTGGAAGAAGTCAACGCCAATTGCAGGAGGCTGATCGCCATACGCCCAGAACTGTCCGTCGCCGTCTTTGGGTTTGCCATTATATGAATATCCGAGTCCTCTCATAACATCACAACCGATGTAGTCATCCTGAGCATAACCAAGGTCAGTATCAACCCACTGGCTGAAATATGTACCGGTAAGACGATAGGTTGAACGGTTGATAATTTCATAACTATAGAAAGTCATGTTGTTGATCTCATCGTTGGTTGAAAAACCAAAAGCCTGAGCGCGGATTTCGAGGCCAATAGGAGTACCCTGTGTTTCAGTATGGATGTTTCCTTTATCGTTAAACACCCACCACAGCGTGGCATCGCCTTTAATTACCTGGTCGGCAAGCAAACCGCCGCGTACAATTCCTTCTTCGCCTTCTTTGGTCTGGATATCGGAGTGGCAGAGTTCATTTGACAGGTCGTAGTACGGGTAGTCTCCATCCTCCGGATCGTAGGTTCCGTCACCGGATCTGTCGAAGAAAGGTGCCAGGTAGTAGCTCTGTTTTTTCGATACATCACCATGTGCAGGCCAGTCGAGGATTGACTGGGGAATCTGATATCCCGGGAATGCTGCTTTATTATCCCACCACGCTAAATATTCATCAATTTCGTTGCGGGTGATGGGGAACAGCTTATCGTATTCGGCACAGGTTTCTTCGCTGATGGCGGCAGTTCCGTCAATGGTCAGAGGGCCGGGCCAGAAGTCGTTACCTGTTCCGGGGGCGCCGGTACTGGGGCTCTGACGGAAACGGAGTGCTGCAAGTTTCAACTGGTCGTTTACGTCGATACCACCAATCCACAATGCAGCGGAGAACATGGAGGTTTTTCTTGATCCTTTCGGGATTTCGTACTGAGCAACCTCAAAATCCCACCACATGTCGCCACCGGTATTGATACGGGTGCGAACATTGTTGATCTCCAGGTACTTGAATCCGGCACCCGGAAGACAACCGGCCGCTGTGGCCTTTACTGTGGTATTTCCGGCTTTTTTCGCTCCCTTATAGTACTCTGCATAACCAGGCATAGCCAGAAGTACAGAAATCAATGATACAAGAGTTAGTCGGATAATATTTTTCATAATCAGAGAATTTTATGATGTGCGTTTTTGTTTTGTTTGGGAATTGATCACCCTCTGTTAAAAATTAAAGATTAATCCCAAACGGATCTGCCTGGGCGAGCTGTAATTGCCCGGACTGTTGATTCGCAGGCTGTAAAGCTCACGGTATGATTCCGGATTCAGCTGTGCATTGATCTGTGTCTGGTATTCAGCAGCAGCAAGATAACCGTCGTCGTCGGGGTTACCCGTAGCGGCGTAAACATTCATGATGTTCTTTGAATCCAGGATATTGAGAACCTGCAGGTAAACATTCAGGTATGAGCTGCGCTTGCCGGCACCCCATCTGACGTCGATATCCTTATCAATCCTGCCGTCAATTCTGAACTGCCAGGGCAACCTTGATCCGTTAACAGATCCTTCGATGATACCTGACTGACCAAGCTGAACAATTTTGCTCGATTTGGTGTAAGGTGTACCCGAACCACCAAAGATGGTGAAGTTAACTCCGGTATTTTTCAGCCACTGGGTTGTTTTAACAACTTCAGCACCTGTGGCATCGGTTTTTGTGCGGCGGCTCACCGGTCCGTTGTACTCTTTGCCTTCCGAGAAACGATAGTCGAGCATCAGGTTAAGCGCATGACGGCGGTCGTAGCTCAGCGGGAACAGCGTACGCAGGTTGGGCTGACCGGTCTGGATAAGTCCTTTTGCAAACTCAGGATCCGAACCGGTTCCGTTGGCAAACTGCAGTGTGTAGCTGGCCCTTACCCTGGCGTTGGTTGTACGGCGAAGGTCGTAAGTAACGGTAAGTCCCTTAACAGTTGAGAAGTCAATGTTATTATAGGAGTAATATGTCTTGGGATAGGCTGCGGTGTAACGGAAAGCCTGAATCTGATCCCTGATTTCACGATAGTAAGCCGAGAGTGTCAGCGATGAACTGCCGGTAAGCCTCTGCTGGAAACCAAGTTCATAGTCAATGGTTTTTTCGGGCTTCAGGTTGGGATTATTGATTGTGGGGCTACCAAGAACAGGCAGGAAGAAGTAGTTGAGCGGATCCATACGCAGTGCGTAGGTCGGGCGCTGTGTCAGTACATCGTAGTGAGCAAAGAACAATGCTTCGTCCGAAATCGGGAATGAGAATGAAATACGGGGCATTACTGAAATCTGAGGCTCATAATCGCTGAACGCTTTTGAGGTAACCTCTACATTGTTCCTGTCGGCCAGGTAAGGAATTACGCCGTTACCGGCATCCAGAGAGATTGAAGGGTCAGTAACCACAAGGCCATCGGCATCAAACCAGTCGTCGCCACTGCGGTAACCCATAATTGCACCGGGATTTGACAGATTGTCAACATAAACCACGAAGTCATTACCCATATTCTGGGGATGAGGGCCGAGATCTTTCACCTCTTTTACGGTCAGTGCCGGATAGATGGTGTACGGATCGGTAAGAACGGGCTGGTTGGCATCGAAACGGTCAACCCTCACACCAATGTTGAAAATGAGGTCGTCGATGTAGAACTTATCCTGAACATAACCGGCCATATATATAGGTGAAAACGGTGCAATTTCTCTGGTGAAATTTCCATTGGCATCGCGTTTATTGAAAAAGTCATCAAAGCTGGGATTGTCTTTCAGCTTGATGCGCTGGCCTGTATAGGTATATCCGCTGTAGCCGGCAAGATTATCGCCGTTATTGAACAATTCATCGGGCGAGAACATATCGATTGACAGTGGATTGCTCAGATTTGCCTTGTGCATCTTTCCGTTTGCATCGTAGTAATTGATAGTCAGAGCATTTATATCATATGAGTCAATGTCAATCCAATCGGTTCCATCAATAGGCAGTCCGATGCGTGAACGCAGGTTTTTATCGAAGAACCTCTGTGAAAGGGCGTCGTATTTACGGTTATAATAAATGGTGTCCATAAATACGCCATTGAGGTAAACCTGATTGGGATTCATAACATCAAGCTGCTCAATATGTGCATTGGTAAGACCGCGCATCAGGCTCCACAGTCCGGTGGGGCCGTATGAGTAATATCTGTCAACACGCTGCTCGTAGATGAAACCAAACTGCAGGGCGTGGTTTCCGATATCAGCCGAAGCATTGGCATTTAATGAATACTGCTCGTTGTCAACCCGTGAATATCCGGTCTGGTTGGCTCCGGGTGATCCCCACAGTCCGTAAACTGAGGGTGCGCCCATACCGTTGAGCAATCCACCGCCCGAAATAATGTTATTCAGGTTGTTGTGGTACATCCGCTCGGGATAAAGTTCGTAATACTGACGGGTATAGTTTGAAATGATGGGATTGGCGGTACCCGGTGTAAATGCAACATTCAAATCCTGAAATCCGTTGTGGATGTATGCATTCTTCCTGGTTATTGAGTCGAATCCAAACTCGTATGATCTTACTTTCTGTGTTTCATAGCTTCCAAGGTAGCCGTAGTTAAACAACTGATCCTTATGGTAAGAATCCTGTACGGTCTGATCATACTTGGTGTAGTCGGCCTGGATATTATAGAACACATTCTTTATCAGCGACCTGCTCTCCTTATCAGTTGGGAAGCGCTGGGTAAAGCGTGCAAACACCCTCCAGGTGTTATCAGTTACCTGTACATTCTTATCATAGTTAAACATCGACTGGGCAAAACTAAATGCGCGGCCGTTTCCGTAATTGATTGAACCGCCGAGTGACAGGTTGATATTCGGTCCTGTTCTTACATCGATTTTTCCGGAAGCGTTAACATCAAGGTTGTTTGTATTTGGAGTAGCTTTAACAAACTCCAGATCGCTCATTCTTATAAAGTTGGTATTGTAGTAGGTTCCAAAACCAGTACCTGACAGACGGAGCGGATTCTCTTCAAGCTGTCTGAGAATATCGTCCTTAACTTTATAAACTCCGGTTGCAGTGGGTCTGCTATCCTTATTATATACCATTTCACCGGCAATAAAATAGCCCAGCAGTGAACTTGTCCTGTCTTTATTCCAAAGCAGAGGTCCCTGCATATTAAGGCCGGCTCTGTTATATCCGTATGCATCAAGATATTGCGAAGTCTGAAGCTCAATTCCGGCACCAAATTCACGGCTGGGGCCTTTTGTGGTAACATTGATGATACCTCCGGTTGCGTCGCCGTACTGAGCGGGAACTCCGGAAAGGATCACCGATACCTGTTCAATGGCTGATTCGGGAACGGATGATGACCCGCGAACCCTGATACCGTCGATATACATTACTGTTCCTTCGGCACGCTGACCACGAACACTTCCTCGTTCACCGTCGGCAGAGAAAACTCCTCCCACTGTGGTGGCGATGGCATTGGCCGAGCGGTTGGGCATCTTGGCAATTTCTTCGGATGTTACCGTAGCTCCTACCGAGGTCTTATCCTTGTCGATAAGAGGAACCTTATAGTCCACTACCTCAAATGCCTGGATCTCAATCATCGTTGACTCCATCTCCACATTCTGAGGAGTGATCTGGTCTGATTTAATGATGATACCCTGAATCATTACGGGCTTATAACCCACGAATGTAGCTTTCAGGTTATACCGCCCCGGAGTAATTGGCTTGATCGTGTAGTTTCCATCAAAGTCCGAGGTTGTACCACCGGCCTGAGTCCCTCCAAGTTCAACAATAATGTTAACGAAAGGAATGGGCTCTTTCGTTGTTTTGTCGATCACTTTCCCCCTGAGGGTTCCCGACTGGGAAAATACCAGGGTGGATGCTGCCAGCGCTAACCCAATAGTTAACAGTAGATTTCTGATCATACCATTTGCAATTTTATGTTAGATTTTCGTGTATGTTGCGTGTGTTGTAAAAGCGGGTAAAGGTACTAATAAATTATTTTATGCTCCAAAACTTTTTGAAGCATGATTGAACAAAATTTGTTTTTGCTTAAATGTACCGCGGATTCAGTATTTCCGAATAAATAACTGCCCTGCGTAAGTCAAACTCTTCCTGTTCCCTTTCGTTAATCTTCAAATCCTCTTCCTTAAGAAGAACCGGGCGATCATACTCAGGAGCAAAAACATCTACATTTGCCCGCCTGGCGTATTCCTGCTCAAAATATGAAACCGGAACCTCTTCCTCATAGGTTTCATACGATTCTGTTTCAGGATTTATATTCTCTGCTTTCCAGCTTTCAAAAACACTCTCATATTCCGGCTCAGCGTATTCTTCCACTTCAGCCGCAGGTTCGGGCAGTTTGATTTCCTGACCCAGCAATTCTTCAAGCAACGATCGCTTCGGAGGAGCCGGAGTTGTCACGGGCGGAACCATACCCCGCTTACGCTGTTCTTCCATAGCCTGCTTCTTCAGCTTCTTCTGTTTACTGTTGTACAGAGAGTAAGCAACCCACAATATCAGAACTATTATATATAAAAAATCATCCATGGATTTTGGTTCTCCCCCTTACCGGTAATTTTCAGGCAAAGAAACTATATTTTTTCGGATTTTAGCATTTTTTAAGAAAACATTTTTATTCACACCCTTGTGGAAATTGATTATCCGGCAAACCGCTTCAAAATTATGCGGATAGAAAAGCCATTTCTGATAAAAACACCGGCGTCCGCAAAATCCGCAGACATTTATTTGCCGGCGCATAATCAAAATCCACCTGAAACCAATTGGCGAATTTATTGTTATGAATCAACGAAATACATTGATATGATGGATCCAATTTCAATTATCCGCTACGCAAAGGGCGCATAATGAGCTACTTGAGAAAATATTGATTACCGTCCAACCTCCCGGCAAAATATTTAACTTTACACCGCCGTTAAGCATTTGTACCTTTTTTAAAAAAACATCATTGTGAAAAAATTGCATAAACTATTATTCCTGCTGCTCTCCGTTTTTATGTTTACCTCATGCGGCAATGAACATGAACGCGATCAGATTCCTTATGTTTATGTAAACTTTGAGATTTATCCCAATACCATCGATTATATCCCCATCGGAGGATATGCTTATGTTTCAGGCGGTTACAAGGGGATTATCATCTATCATTATCTTGCTGATGAATTCAAGGCTTATGAGCGGGCCTGCCCCTACGATCCGCTTGAAGATAACAGCCGGGTTTTTGTGGATAATTCGGGATTAATTGCCGTGGATACCGTTTGCGGTTCCCAGTTTCTGCTCACCGACGGCTCTCCGATAAAAGGCCCCGCAAACATCGGCCTGAAACAGTACCGGACCCGCTACGACGGCTACAAACTTCAGGTGATGAATTAGCCACTTCCATTTTTTTGTTACAACCCGAAAAAAGACACCATTATATAAAAAGACACCATTATATAATAGGTGTTGCCGACTGGTTTTCGGAATCCCCCGGAGTTTGCTAAAAACGGAAAAGGCTGCCTGATTCACGATCAGACAGCCTTTCATGTATCAGTTAATCTAACGACTAATACCTGTAATGTTCAGGCTTAAACGGTCCCTCAACCGGTACGCCGATATAAGCGGCCTGTTCAGGAGTGAGTTTGGTCAGCTTCACGCCCAGTTGCTCAAGGTGCAGGCGGGCAACCTCCTCGTCAAGAACCTTCGGAAGGCGATAAACGCCGGTTTCGTAGTTCTTACCCCAAAGCTCAAGCTGGGCAAGAGTCTGGTTCGAGAACGAGTTGCTCATCACAAACGAGGGATGCCCTGTGGCACAACCCAGATTTACCAGCCTGCCTTCAGCCAGCAAAAAGATGGAATTGCCGGCAGGAAAAGTATATTTATCAACCTGTGGCTTTATATTAAGGTGTGCAACGCCTTCGGTGGTATTCAAAGCATCCACCTGAATTTCGTTGTCGAAGTGGCCGATGTTGCATACAATGCTCTGATCCTTCATCTTTTTCATGTGTTCGAAGGTAATCACATCGCGGTTTCCGGTGGCTGTTACATAGATATTTCCCTCTTTCAGGGCTTCTTCAATGGTTGATACCTCAAATCCTTCCATGGCAGCCTGCAATGCGCAAATGGGGTCAATTTCGGTAACAATCACGCGGGCGCCGAATGAGCGCATGGAGCGGGCACAGCCTTTTCCCACATCGCCAAAACCAAGCACCACCACCACTTTCCCGGCAATCATCACATCGGTAGCCCGTTTGATGCCATCGGCCAGCGATTCATGACAGCCATATAAATTGTCGAACTTCGATTTGGTAACCGAATCGTTCACATTGATGGCGGGGAATAGCAGTTCGCCAGCTTCCATCATCTGATAGAGGCGGTGAACGCCGGTGGTTGTCTCCTCCGAAACTCCCTTCAGTTCGGGAACCATCCGGTGCCAGCGCTTGTTGTCCTCTTCCAGAGCTTCCCTCAGTGTTTTAATAATTGCTGCCTCTTCGCCATTCGAAGGCCTGACATCGAGTAGCGCCGGATTGTCTTCTGCAGCATAACCTTTATGGATCATCAGGGTGGCATCGCCTCCATCGTCAACAATCAGGTTAGGGCCTTTACCTCCCGGGAATGAGAGCGCCTGTAAGGTACACCACCAGTATTCTTCAAGGGTTTCGCCCTTCCAGGCAAACACCGGAATACCACGGCTGGCAATGGCTGCTGCGGCATGATCCTGAGTTGAAAATATATTGCAGCTTGCCCAGCGTACATCGGCGCCAAGCTCGGCCAGTGTCTCGATAAGTACCGCCGTCTGGATAGTCATGTGCAGCGATCCGGTTATGCGCGCGCCTTTCAGCGGCTTCTCAGCAGCGTATTTTCTGCGGATGGCCATCAGACCGGGCATCTCCTTTTCGGCAATGTCAATCTCTTTCCGGCCAAAATCAGCCAGTGAAATATCTTTGATTTTGTAGGGAAGTGTAGCGGAAAGTGTCTCTTTCATGATAAAAACGATAAAATAGGATTAGCATTTAAATGGGGGTGCAAAGTTAAACATTCTTTTTATGCGAAATAAACCAATTGATTGTCAATATTAATCGTACAGAAAGATGCAGAAACGGAGCTTATCACAAGTTCCGCAGCCTCTATGTAATAAGGTATTACCGGAGAGCCAAAAAAGAAAAGCACCTGAAAAAATCGGGAATCCTCTCCGGCATCGCAGATATTTGCGTATCATTGTAGGCTGATTTTCATTTTTCATGTATGCAGATTTATAATGAGATAAACCGGCGGACGGTGCAGGGCAAAAAGCAGCTTGCCGTACTTATCGATCCGGATAAATCGGGCAGTAAAAGCTGGGAGGAGATAGCCGGAATTTCGATGGAAGCCGGCACCGATTATTTCTTTGTCGGAGGAAGTCTTCTGGTCAACAACAAACTGGATGAGTGCATCACCATTCTGAAACAAGCCGGCGATATTCCGGTAATTCTGTTTCCAGGCAACACCCTGCAAATGAGCGCAAAAGCCGACGCCATCCTGTTGCTTTCGCTGATCTCAGGACGGAATGCCGAAATGCTGATTGGCAGGCATGTGATAGCCGCACCTTATCTGAAACTCAGTAATCTGGAAATTATCCCAACCGGATATATGCTGATTGAGAGCGGCCGCCCAACCGCCGTTTCGTACATGAGTAATTCCGATCCCATACCATCCGATAAAAACGACATCGCCATCTGCACTGCTATGGCCGGCGAAATGCTTGGGCTGAAACTGATTTTTATGGATGCCGGCAGCGGAGCCTTGAATACCATTTCGGAATCCATGATAAAGCAGGTGAAACAAACCTTAAATATCCCACTGGTAGTGGGTGGAGGCATACGCACGCCTGAAAAGGCCTCTGAAATCGCAAAAGCCGGAGCCGACCTTATTGTGGTTGGCAACGCCACCGAAAGCAACCCTTCCCTGATCAGGGAGTTATGCCACGCCATTGGAAAATAGAATTAGATGTTAAACTGATAAATAACCATATCATGAACAGAAAACTTCTGTCACTGCTTATTTTGTTATTCACCGGTTCGGTGCTGCTTGCGCAGGATAAGATGCTGGACCCGGATGAAATAATGACCAATCGCAAACTATATCCATCAGGTCTGATGAACCTGCAGTGGAGAGGAACCAGCGACTTCTACACCTGGCAAGATGCCGGAAGCCTGATTCAGGGAAACCTGAGAAATGAAACCACCGATACGCTTCTGAAAACGGCGGCATTCAACGAAACCCTCGAAAAACAAGGCATCAGCCCGGTAAAACGGCTTCCCTTTTTCGATTGGAAAGATGAATCAACCCTCACATTCCTCCTGAAAAACAAGTGGTTTGATTACAACCTCACCTCCGGCAGCCTGAACCTTTTCAACATCATTGATACACTGGCCGAAAACAGCGATATGGCTCCCGAAACCCGCTATATAGCCTACACCATTGATAATAACCTCTTTGTAGCCGATGGCAAACACCAGATTCAGGTAACCCACGATTCTGATAAAGGTATTGTAAATGGACAAACCGTTCACCGAAACGAATTTGGTGTAGAAAAAGGCACTTTCTGGTCGCCCAAAGGCAACCTGCTGGCTTTTTACAGAATGGATGAAACTATGGTAACTGAATATCCTTTGGTTGACATAACCACCCGGATTGCCCAGACAACCCCCACCCGTTATCCCATGGCAGGAATGACCAGCCATCAGGTAACTCTGGGAATTTTCAACCCGGCAAACGGCAAAACCGTATTTATCAAGACCGGTGAACCTGCCGAGCAGTTCCTGACCAATATCGCATGGAGCCCTGACGAGAAATATGTGTACATAGCCATTCTCAACCGAGACCAGAATCACATGAGGCTGAACCAATACGAGGTCAGCAGCGGTGAATTTGTAAAAACGCTGTTCGAAGAGAAAAACGATCGCTATGTGGAACCGCTCAACCCGATGGTTTTTGTTCCGGGCAAACCAGACCGGTTTATCTGGCAGAGCCAGCGCGACGGATTCAACCACTTTTACCTTTATGATACAGGGGGTAAACTGCTCGGCCAGCTAACCAACGGCTCCTGGGTAGTATCAGGGTTTTACGGATTTGATGCTGCTGGAAAAGGCCTATTCTACACTTCAACCGCTGTCAGTCCGCTCGAGAAAAGACTCTATTACCTTGATTTAAAATCAGGGAAATCCACCCTGCTTACCCCTGAAACCGGCACCCATAACCCCGTGATCAGAAAAGACGGACTGTGCTTCATCAGCAGATTCAGCAGCCGTCAGGTACCATCCGCCATTTATGCCGGCAATCAGAAGGGCAGCCAGGTGAAGAGTATTTTCACTTCACCCGACCCGCTCAAAGATTACAACCTTGGCGAAACCAGCTTTTTTACCCTGAAGGCCGACAATGGCACCGACCTGTACTGCAGAATGATAAAGCCAGCCAATTTCGACCCGAATATAAAGTATCCAGCACTGATTTATGTTTATGGAGGGCCTCATGCCCAACTGGTTACCGAAACCTGGCTCGGCGGTGCCGGACATTTCCTAAATTACATGGCACAACAGGGATATGTGGTATTCACCCTCGATAACCGAGGCTCGGCCAACAGGGGATTTGAATTCGAAAGCATTATTCACCGAAACCTTGGTGTGGCCGAAGTGAAAGACCAGATGCAAGGGGTAGCGTATCTGAAATCGCTGCCTTTTGTCGATTCCACCCGCATAGGGGTTGACGGCTGGAGCTACGGCGGATTTATGGCCATCTCATTAAAACTGAAAAATCCGGGCGTTTTCAGGGTGGCAACGGCAGGCGGACCGGTTACCGACTGGAAGTATTATGAAATAATGTATGGCGAACGGTACATGGATACACCTGAACAAAACCCCGATGGCTATAAGGAAGCATGCCTGATGAACCATGTAGACAAGTTAGAAGGAAAGCTTATGGTGATTCACGGCGCCCTGGATGGTACGGTGGTGTGGCAGCACAGTCTCCAGTTCCTGAAAGCCTGCATCGATCACAGAAAACAGGTGGATTATTTCGTATACCCCACACATGAGCATAACGTTATGGGAATTGACAGAGCACACCTGTTCAGGAAACTGGCTGATTATTACAAAGAGAACCTGTAAAGTTTAGTCTGTAGGCGATGCCTTTATATAAAATTTGACCCGAAATACAAATATCCGGATGCCCGGCCTTACAAACATGTAATGGCCGGGTTATTTTTTCAGTAATGAGAAATAAAGGTCAAGTAACTGGCCGGCTGCCTGATAAGGGGTAATCTTCTCTTTTATCAGCCGGCTTTCAACCTCCCGAAGTTGCGAAATGATTTCCTTATGCTGATAAAAATGTTCGTGCAAACGCGCGTCAATGCTATCGATCATAATTTGCCGCGACTGCTCCTGCCGTTTTTGCCTGAAATAACCGTTCAACCTGGTAAACTCAACATAATCCTGAATCGTTTTCCATATCTCGGGAATTCCTTCGCCGGTAAGTGCTGAACAGGTGAGCGACTGCGGTTTCCACCCCGATTCGGGAATCGGAAAGAAGTGTAGCGCACTCTTCAACTGGGTACAGGCTACCTGCGCCCTGTGTTTGTTTTCGCCATCGGCTTTGTTAACGGTAATGGCATCGGCCATCTCCATAATACCGCGCTTAATTCCCTGCAACTCATCGCCGGCACCGGCAATCATAACCAGCAAAAAGAAGTCAACCATCGAATGTACGGCTGTTTCCGACTGCCCTACTCCAACCGTTTCCACAAAAATTGTATTAAATCCGGCGGCTTCGCATAGAATGATTATTTCACGCGTTTTACGAGCCACGCCACCTAGCGATCCCGCTGAGGGGGATGGGCGAATAAATGCATTGGGATGGACAGAGAGCTGCTCCATTCTGGTTTTATCGCCCAGTATACTTCCTTTTGTGCGGGTACTGCTAGGGTCGATAGCAAGAACAGCCAGACGATGCCCCAGATTACAAAGATAAACGCCCAGCGCTTCGATAAACGTGCTCTTACCCGCACCGGGAACTCCTGTAATACCAAGCCTCACCGACTTTCCTGAATGAGGCAGACAGCGGGCAATAATCTCCTGAGCCACCTCCTGATGAGCAGGCAGAGAACTTTCAACCAGTGTAATCGCCTGACTAAAGACCGTAAGGTTGAAGTTCAGGATGCCATCTACATATTCATCAACGGTAAGCAGTCGCCTCCTACTCTTTCTGAACCGGCCTAATGCATCGGTATTCAGTTGAGAGGGCTGCTCAATTCCATCTTGCACTTTAAGGGCCGATTTGAATTCCTTATTGCCATTATTCCTGTTCTCTTCCATTCTTGATTTACTGATTTGTGCAAAGGTACAGATTTCAGTTGCAGAAGAAACAGCTTCAAAATAAATTAACAATTTATGAAAAAATCGCAATTTCCTGATCATCTAATTAAAAAAAAATGTAAATTTGCAGCCCTGAAACCAAGAACTCTCCGTAGCTCAGCTGGTA
>LUZO01000245.1 GCA_001603685.1 Bacteroidales bacterium Bact_23 | reverse complement strand
AGGGGCGACGCATTAAAAAAAATATTTATTTTTAGTACAAATAAATTGTATAAAATATTGATATACAGCACATTAAGTTTGTTTTTCTCATAATAAATATTTATATTTGCCTGATAATCAATGACATAACAATCATGGAACAGGCAAAATTAATGACGTATCTTTCGAAAATGAAAGACCCCAGAATCGACAGAAAAAAACTTCATTTACTTGAAGATATTGTATTTATTACCATTGCAGCTGTAATCAGTGGAGCTGAATCATGGAATGAAATAGAACTATTTGGAAAAACCAGGCAAAAATGGCTTTCGTCTTTTCTCAGGTTGCCCAACGGCATACCCAGCCACGATACCTTTAACAGGTTTTATTCAGCGCTGGATCCGATTGAATTTGAAAGGGTTTTTCTGGAATGGGTACAATCTTTGGCTAAGAAGTACCCTGGAGATATTCTATCTATAGACGGGAAAACCATCAGAGGCTCAAGAGGTAAGAGCTTTCATTCCGCAACACATATTGTAAGTGCATGGTCTAAATCAAATCAGATGATCATTGGACAAGTCAAGGTTGATGCGAAGTCAAATGAGATTACTGCTATCCCCTTATTGCTGGATTCACTGCTGATAGAAGGTTCTATAGTGACACTGGATGCGATGGGTTGCCAAAAAGAAATTGCAAAGAAAATTCGGAGTAAAAAGGCAGAATACATACTGACTGTAAAAGAAAACCAACCCGATTTGCTGGATGATATACGCGACAGTTTTAAAATGCTTGAGCCTGAAAAATTCAATCATCAACTTGATTTCGGTCATGGTCGTATAGAAACCAGGGAATGTTCAGTTATAAGCGATTTGAGCTTAATAGAGAAACCTACATTATGGAAATCCCTTAGCTCTATTATCCGGGTTCAAAGCGAGAGGTATATAAAATCAACAGGTGAAACCCAGAAGGAAACCAGATATTATATCAGCAGCCTAAGTACATCAGCCGAGCATATCTCAAATGCAATCCGATCACATTGGGCAATTGAGAATAATGTCCATTGGTGTCTGGATGTTGCTTTTAATGAAGATGGCAACCGAAAACGAATGGGTAACGCTGCTGTTAACTTCTCAAAAATCAACAGAATAGCTCTTAACCTTTTGAAAAAGGATGACGAAAAGATAAGCATCAAAGCAAAAAGACTTAAGGCTGGATGGGAATCTGAATACATTTTTAAAGTCCTAAATTTTTAATGCGTCGCCCCTGCACCAATTACCTGATTCAATCGGGGTGGAAAATCATTATTTTTGCCGTCCTATGGAAAAATTGCCTGAATACGACACCATCATCATTGGGGCGGGCCCTGCCGGACTGTTTGCCGCAGCCTGTATCAACCGTGGCAGAACGCTGATTCTCGAAAAGAAGGAGAAGCCCGGCCGCAAACTGATGATTTCGGGAAGCGGTCAGTGCAATTTTACCAACAGCGGCCCGGTTTCGGGCTTTTCCACCCATTACGGCAACAATTACGGATTTATGAAACCGGCCCTGGAAACCTTTACCAACCATCATGCCGTCAACTGGTTCGAAAAGCGCGGGATAAAGACGATTACGGATAAGAACGGCAAGATATTTCCGGCCAGCCTTAAGGCATCTGATATTTTAAATACACTGCTGAAGGCTGCCTCTGAACAGAATGCCCGGCTGATGACGGGGCTTGCCGTTCAGTCGGCAAGAGTGGAAGGCGGGATGTTTTTGGTGGAAACCGCCGACAGGCGATTTACCTCCGTCAACCTGATTCTGGGTACAGGCGGCCTCTCCTACCCCTCCACCGGATCAACCGGCGACGGCTATTCGTTTGCAAAATCGCTGGGACACAGCATAGTAAGCCCAAAACCGGCGCTCACCCCCGTTTTTATCAAAGGTTTTGAGTATGACGACCTTGCCGGCGTATCGTTAAAAAATGCGCAGATCATGCTTTTCAGGGATAAACGGGAAATTGGCAGCCACCCCGGCGACATTGTCTTTACCCACAAGGGGCTGAGCGGCCCGGGTATCCTTGATTTTTCCCGCTTTTTCGAGGCCGGCGACACGCTGAAAATCAACCTGTGCAATCTGCAACCTCAGGAATTTGAACGGCAATTCACCGAAGCGGCTTCGGAAAACGGCAAAACCCTGCTCTCCACCTTTCTCAGAAATGCGGGGCTTACCCGTAGCCTATTGCGGATTGTGGCGGAAAAAAGCGGTGTTAACCCCGAAAAGCCGCTCGCCGAAATCTCGAAACAGGCAAGGAAAGCGCTTACAGAACAGGCATGCAGCCACAGCTTTATCATTGAAAAGACAGCCGGTTACAAAACGGCTATGGCCACTGCGGGAGGCGTTTCGCTTACCGAAGTTGATCCGCTGACCATGGAATCAAAACTTGTGGAAAACCTCTACTTCGCAGGTGAAATCCTTGATATTGACGGGGATACCGGCGGATACAACATCCAGGCTGCTTTTTCAACCGCATGGATGGCAGCTCAGGCAATAAACCGGAAACAGTAAACTGCGTCAGCACCAACCACCTTCAAAAAAGGCCGTCCCTTTTCCGGAACAGCCTTTTTCCAATGCAAATTCAATAACAGGCTATTCTATTCCTGCAAAGTGGCGCATAAACTGCACCCTCTCGTAAGCGCCGGGATTTTCGACCTTTTTGTAACTCATTTTTCCGATAAAATCTTCCGTTTTCTCAAAGCCGTGCTTATCCATCCAATCCCTCAGCTCATTGTTCATCTCCACAATGCGATCGAAACCATTCCTGTAAAGGGTTGAAACAATCTGCACCGCTTTGGCGCCGGCCAGCAGTTGCTTGATCATTCCGGCGCTGTCGTGAACGCCGGTCGAGGCACAGATATCGCAGTAGAGTTTATCGCTGAGCATGGCTACCCAGCGCAGCGAATTGAAAATCTCATCGGGGGTACTGAAAACATGGGTCGCCATCACCTTCATGGTATCGATGTTGATATCGGGTGAGTAGAAGCGGTTGAACATCACAATGCCTTTGGCACCGGCCCACGAAAGCTTGAGCGCCATTTTTGCCAGCCCGGAGAAGTAGTAGCTTATTTTGAGCGCAACCGGAATTTTAATCTGTTTTTTTACCTCTTCAAGGATTTTGAAATAGATCTTTTCATTCTCCTCTGCACCATGGGCGGGATCGCTGGGCATAATGAACACATTGAGTTCCAGTGCATCGGCCCCGGCATTCTCAATCTTTTTGGCAAAAGTGGTCCACTCGTCAGAGCTCACACAGTTGATGCTGGCAATAATGGGAATGGATACCGCCTTTTTGGCATCCCTTATCATGGTAAGATACTCTTCAACACGGTGGCCGCGGCTGTAGTTGGCAATATAATCCTGAGCTTCGGGATAATAATTTGCCTCGTGGTCGTGCGATGCCGTGTGGGCAATTTCAAACCTGATCTGCTCCTCAAACAGGGATTTAAGCACCACCGCGCCTGCCCCTTTCTCAGCAAAAATTTTAATATTGTCAATTGAGTTGGTAAGACCTGAACTCCCGATTATGATGGGGCTGCACAGTGTTAGCCCCATGTACTTGGTTTCAATATTTGCCATAACTCCCTGTTTTTATTTTTTTGTTCCTGGATATTCTCCTGTTTGCGGATTTATTTAACAAATTTAGTGATTGAAATCAAATCTCCCAACAAGTACCGGTTTTTCTTTAAAAAAATCCCGTGTACACTTAACCAACTAATACACTACTAATTGCATTACATTGCAATGCTCAGCTTCCGGAAGAGGGCGTCGTTCCCCATGGCTTCGACTGCCTTCATCAGCTCCTTGTCAATCGGGCTGATAACCTCGAAATAGGCGCTTACATCGAACAGATTCCGCGCAATCAGGCCTTTAAGGATGTATCTGATTTCCCTTCCCGAACGTTTCAGTCCCTCTTCGTCGGCGGGTACGCCTTTGCCTTCGGCATAGGTTACAAACTCCTTCAGCAGCTCATCATTAATCATGAACTCCTTTTTAAATGAGGCCACATCAGCATAGGTTGCCTTAAGTTTCGCCCTGTTTGCGTCGAGGTAGTCTATAACAAACTCGTTGAGCAGGCTTTTGCGCCACAGATCGGTGTAATAGGTTGATGATGAAGCGGTATCCATTGGGATAAATACATCGGGCATAATGCCGCCACCACCGTAAACCACCCGCTTCGAGGTTGTGTAATACTTGATTGAGTCGGGAAATTTGATGCTGTCGGCTGAAACGAACTCGCCATGCTTAAACCGTTTTGTAAGATCGGAATAATAATCTTCCACCCCCTCTTCGTAGGGTTTCTGAATGCAGCGCCCCGACGGGGTATAATATCGCGCCGTGGTAAGCCTTACCACCGAGCTGTCGGGCAGGTTGAACGGTCGCTGAACCAATCCCTTTCCGAACGATCTGCGGCCAAGTACCAGTCCGCGATCCCAGTCCTGAACCGCACCTGCAACAATTTCGCTGGCTGAAGCGCTGCCTTCGTTCACCATCACAATCAACCTCCCTTTTTCAAAACCGCCCTTCGAAGTGGCTTTAAAATCCATACGCGGGCTGCGGAGTCCTTCGGTATAGACAATCAGTCTGTCGGAAGGCAGAAATTCATCGGACAGGTCAATGGCAATATCCAGAAAACCACCGGAATTGTTCCGCAGGTCGAGTACAAGGCTCTTCATCCCCTGCTTTTTCAGGCTTGCCAGCGATTCTTTTACCTCCTGAAGCGAAGTGCGCGCAAAGCGGGTAAGTTTGATGTAGCCGATGTCGTCGCTGAGCATAAAGGTGGCATCCACACTGTTGATGGGAATTTTATCGCGGGTAATGGTATAATCGATCAGATCTTTACGGCCTTTGCGTTTGATGCTCACGGTTACTTTTGAGCCTTTCGGTCCGCGGAGGCGCTCCATAACGAAGTTGTTCGTTACTTTCTTGCCAAATGCATCTTCGCCGTTGATGGTTATGATTTTGTCGCCGGCCAGGATACCAAGCTTATCGGACGGGCCGCCGGGCACCGCTGCAACCACCAGAATGGTATCGTGAAACAACTGAAACTGAATCCCGACGCCTTCGAAATTGCCCTGAAGCGGCTCGTTCGCCTTTTTCACTTCTGATTTCGAGAGATATACGGAGTGCGGATCAAGCTCCTTCAACATCGCCTCAATGGCAGCCTCGGTAAGCCGCGAGGGATTTGCAGTATCCACATAGTAGTAATTGATTATCTGGAGCAGTGACGAAAATTTCTGAACGGTAGAGCGGGAGTCGTTCCGCTGCTGACCAAAAGCAGGTACTGAAAAGATGCCGGCAATGATAAGTACGAAAAGAGAAAAGGTAAGAAAAACAGGTTTTTTAAAAAGCATTACATTGAGTTTTAACAATGATTAAAGAAACGCAAAAATAATGATTATACCGTTTGAAATTAAGTAATGGACAATTCCGCCGATCGGAAATGTGCAATATTCCAGGTCAAACCACCCTGTATAAACGCTTTTTCATGGTTTTTAAGTATGAATTGTGTATGCCGGATCAGTTCAGGGAATAGTTTTTGCTATTTTAGTGGCTGATATGATTTTAATCTGTAAGCAACTTTTGAGTGACACTTAAAGAAGAGAAGCGAAGACTGTTGGCCGGCATTGTTTCATTTGCTGCCATTACGCTGTTGTTGTGGCTTGTAAAGGGCATTGAGCTGATGGCCGGCGTATCTTTTTCGCGCTATGGCATAATTCCGCTGCAATCCGCCGGGCTTCCGGGCATTCTGCTCTCTCCGCTGATTCATGCCGATGTGTCACACCTTACTGCCAATTCGCCGCCCCTTTTTCTGCTTGGCGCCGCGCTGGTTTATTACTACCGGAAAGAGGCCTTTAAGATATTCGGGCTGATGTGGGTTTTAACCGGCGCCTGGGTATGGCTTTTTGCCAGGGGAAATGCCGTTCACATCGGCGCCAGCGGCGTGGTGTATGCCCTGGCTTCCTTCCACTTTGTAAGCGGCCTTATCAGGCGTGAGCCGCGGCTGATGGCTTTCAGCATGCTGGTTATCTTTCTCTACGGCAGTATGGTTTGGGGCATTTTCCCCGATTTCTTCCCGAAAAAAAACATCTCATGGGAGTCGCATCTGATGGGCATTGTGGCAGGAGTGGTACTGGCGCTCTATTACCGCAATTCCGGCCCTCAGCGCGTACCCTACCTATGGGAGGACGAAGAGGAGAGTGAAGACGACGAAAATGGCGAAGCAGTTGAAAATGAGACAGGAACAGACAAGCCGGCGGCATCCGAACAACGAACTTTGCAGGAGGAGGAACCTGCAAACCGGACCAATGAAACAAAAACCGCACCCCCGGAGATAAAAATAAATTACGAGTACCGCCCGCCAAAAAGTGATTAATTGTCCTTTTCGGACAACTCCTTTACCTTTTGCCTGGCTTTTTTCATATTCAGGAAGAGCCACACAAGCACAATGAGCAATACGGCAAAAACACCCGAAATGGTATAGGTAATTCTTTTGATTGATTTACTGACCTCTGTTTTTCCTGCAGCCAGGGTATTAAGTTCCTCCGTTTCCCTGTATTCTTTCCACAGCGAATCGCTTCTGGCCGTATTATACAGATTGAGGTATATCTGCGCACTATCGAAATTTTCAAGCGCAGCATAACTCATCAGCGCATTTTTATACATAATAACAAGCTCATCCCTTAAATTCAGCTCGTCTGCCAGTGAAATGGCTTTGGAAAAGTAGGTGATGGCTCCATTGAAATCGCGCGTTTTTATCAGCAATTCGCCAATGGCATTCAAACAAACGGCAATGCTTCTTTTATCTTCAACCTGCTGATTGAATTTTAATGCCTGGAAAAAATAATTTAGCGCCTTATCGTATTCGCCAAGCGTCGTATAGGTCCGCCCCAGATTATCGAGGGAGGTAGCCATACCCGACACATCACCCAGATCGTCGCGCAAAGCCAGCGCCTGATTGTAGTAGTTGACGGCTTTGGTGTACTCTTTTTTCTGTTTGTAAACCGAACCCAGATTATTGTAACAATAGGCGAGGCTGTAATCATCTTCAATTTTTTTCGACATTTCCATCGCATCCATAAACTCAACCAAAGCCTTGTCGTAAAGTTTCTGCAGATAATAGACTCCACCTATATTTATCTTAACATCAACAATCCTTGAGGTATCATGGCTCTTTTCGGCAATGGTTCGCACATTTCCGAGTATTTCAAGCGATTTCTGGTAATCGCTCAGGTACTCATAAATGGTGGCGGTATTCAGCATACCACTGGTTGCTCCGGTAGTATCGCCGATTTCGAGTTTCATGTGAACCGACTCATCATAATACGAAATCGCTTCACGGTAATTGCCCGTCTCCTGATTGATGACTCCCAGATTGTTCAGGCTCCGGGCTATACCTTTCTTATCATTCAGTTTTGTATAGAGGATATAGGCCGAGTCGAAATGCCTGGATGCCACATCCAGTTCTCCCAACATGAAATTTAGTATGCCCGACGACATATAAACCTGAGCTATCGACTCATTATGGTTCTGTTTTTTTGCATGCTTCATGGCTTCGCCAATCATACTCAGCGCTTTTTTTGGGTCGGTTTTGTAATGTGCTTCCATTTTCCTGATAATGGCATCCACCTCGGGCAGTATCTCTTCATCTGCCCACGATGCAGTCACCAGCAAAAACAGGATTCCCGATACCATGATAAGCATCTTTCTGCCGTATATCCTAAACATAATTCTTATATCCAATTTTCTCATCTCCCTATTTTTTATTTATAGCAATATATGGTACAAGCTTGATGTACAGCTCATTATATATCAATTTAATCTCCAGCAATTCTTCAGGCCTGAGATACGCTCCGTTAATGATTCTTGTATCAACGATTGCCTTGGCAATGAAGTAGTCGATGTAGGGATGTTTGCGTAACTCATCCATCGTTGCCGAATTTATATCAATCTTTCTGATCAGTGAAGCATCCACAAACACCCCCTTGCTGATCCGGCTAAAATGGGCGCTGTCGATCCCATACACTTCAAGCAATTGGCCAACATCGGAAAAACCTCCGAGCTTCTCCCTGTAGCGAATAATTCTCCTGGCAAACGCCGGCCCTATCCCCTTCACCGATACCAATTCTGACGAATCGGCTCCATTCAGTTCAACCTGACCGGCACCTTTTGCGGGGCTGTAACCCTGTTTCTCAACCCCATCTTTACCGCTTTTTTGCGCAACAACACTTTGTACTTCAATTTTAATATAGGGTTCCAGGATTCTGTATATCTCATCATCCACTGCATAGAGGCGTCTGAGGTCCTCCTTCCTGAGAAACCGGCCGCCTTTATCCCGATATTTTATAATTCCCTCGGCCTGTTTCTTCGAAAACCCCAGTTTCACCCATCCGCTTTCATCCAGCAGATTAGGGTCGAACTCATAAGGGCGAATTCTTTCCCTTGCCGCCTCTTTATCGGGCCGGGTAAAATCGAAGCCACGCTGATCCGATTGTGAAAGCAGCTCCTCCTGCCTTAAAAATTCAGTAATCTCTGAAACAAATAAATCATCTTTAACCGCTTCGGGTTCAAGACTTCTGAAATATAATCCGGGCACAACAAACAAAAGAATAATTATCACTACAACAATCAGAATCGCATTGCGCTCCGACTTGCCGAAATGAAAATATTCTATAAACTTATTGGCCACTTTGTTATTTTTATCGTTTCATGTCATCATTTTCAGAATACGAATCGGGCTCGGGTTTTGGCTTTGCCACCAGCACCCGTACAAAAAAGTAAACGGTAAATGCCGTTACCACAAGCTGTACGCTAAGCATCAGAATCAGTGCGGAAGTATTCATCTCATCTCCCTTTCCATATTTTTTCGTTTACGCCATGCAATATATACCAGCGAAGTGATAAAGCAGAACAGCAGCAGAAGAAGCGTTCTGGCCATATCCACATAAAACACCTTGTTTACCACTTTTCCGGTGAACAGCACTTCGCCCCTTTTCACCACATCGCCAGGTTTTACGACCAGGGTGTGCTTTTCAGGAATAAAACGGTAATCGAAACCGGTTTCCGTTCCGTTGTTGTTGTGATGTTCAATGGCTATGTAATGCTTTTCGCGAAGTTCAAAAATCTCTTTTACCGTTCCGTCAACCTCTGAATAGAACTGATTTGCGAACCATTCCTTATTCGGGCCAATGCCTTTGTGCTGCAGTTGCCCTATGATGCTTTCATTGTGAAACTCCCACTCGCTCAGGTTAAAGTTGAGCCAGTCGTCGTCGGCAGGTCTTACCAGCGCTCCCAGAAATACAATCAGCAGCACGGCCGGAGTGATGTATTTGATGATGAAGCGGTAGATCAGCGGAATTTTCATATCGGCTCCGGCGGTGATTTCGCGCCAGCCCTTATCAAGACCGAATACCCACGAAAACAGAATGGTTTCGAGCAGTGCAAATACCACCAGCGATACGGTTCCCGCCCAGTAATCGTATTCATCGAAAACCCCTTCGCTGAAAAAGAAAACGGTCGGCAGGCCCATAATCAGCACCATGATGCCAAAGCCGAGGGCCGCTCTTGACCGGGGCCAGTCAAATTCATCCATCATAAATCCCATACCCGGAGTTCCCATGGCCAGTGATGAGGTGATTCCGGCAAAAAACAGCAACCCGAAGAAGCTTACTCCGGCGATTGCCGAAAGCACGGACCCCCACTGCGAGAAGAGGAATGGCATGGTACGGAAGCCAAGCCCCAGTCCGCCAAGGTTGGTAAGTTCAATTACCCGGTCGATGCCAAGATAACCAATTGAAATGGGAATGATTACCGCACTACCCAGCACAATCTCCACAAACTCGTTCATCCAGCCCGCCGACATGGCATTCAGGGCAATGTCGTCGTTCTTTTTAAGATAGGAGGCATAGCACTGAATGGAGCCCATCCCCACAGAAAGCGTAAAGAATATCTGCCCCGCCGCTGCCAGCCACACCTTGGGATTGGCAAGCGATGAGTAATCGGGAGTCCACAGGAAGTTCAGGCCTTCGGTGCCGTTATACACCGCCCCTTCGTGTCCCGCCTTCAGGGTTATTCCTCTGTAAGCCAGGAAAATCCCAAAAACAATCAGCAGGGGGATTCCAATTTTGGCAACTTTTTCAACCCCGCCGCTAAGCCCGCGACTCAGGATGTAGGTGTTCAGGGCAAGGCAGATGATGAAAAACAGCAGGGCTTCGTATGGAATTCCGGTGGTAGAGGTGCTGACATCCAGATAGTTGCTGAAAAAACCCGCCACCCCGTGCTGATCCATATCGCTGAAAGTGCCGAACAATGAGTGGAAAATATAGGAGATGGTCCAGCTTTCGATGTAGCAATAATAAGCGGCTATCGCAATATTTGCAAAAATGCCGAAAACTCCCACATACTTCCAGATCCGGCGCTTATCCATGGAGTCCATGATAAACGGCGTGGAGTGATGCCCCAGCTGACCACCAAAACGGCCGGTGGCCCATTCAATCATCAGCAGGGGAATCCCCAGAATAAGAAACGAAACCAGATAAGGAATAATGAAGGCGCCGCCGCCATTCTGCACCGCCTGTACAGGAAACCTGAGAAAATTGCCAAACCCGACAGCATTGCCGGCCATCGCCAGAACCAGTCCTACCCGCGAGCCCCACGACTCAGTGTTAGTGCTCATAGTATCTCTAATGAGTTTGTACTGAATTATTAATATAATTCCAGGAAGCCGGTCACACACCTTCCCTTTTATCGCTGCAATTTAAAACTTTATCGCCTAGAAAAACAATCAAATTAAAAAAAATCCGGCAGATGTGTATTCTTTAGCTGATTCCTGTAAAAGCCAGCTCATGCAATATTAAAAAATTATTCATTATTGAACCCCTTTTTTAAAAGGAAATTGCCGATTCTGCAATCGAGGCAGCGTTTTTTGTCACAATACTCCTTTTTAAGGCCGATGAGTGCCTGGGTATTGAATGCGGATGACACATCCATTCCTCCCTCCTTCCAGCGGGTGATCTGCTCATTTTTCTCACCGGGCAGTTCACCGAAGAAACCGAGCGCCCGGTTGCACAGATCGTCGTTTCCGGTTGACCGGCCATTAACAAACATAAACGGCAGCACCGCATTGATCAGCAACAGGCGTACCGCTTCCGTGCCCAGCCGCTTGCTTTTTCCGGCTGTAGAACGATCGAACAGAAAATGGTTGTCCCAGTACTCCGAAGCCTTCACCTCCGAAAACAGTTGCATAAGCGAATCAATGGTTTTGCTCTCCAGCACCCGCGACAGCATTCCGCCGCCACTGCACAGCAGCGATGCAAACTGCGACAGCCTCACGGTGGGGAAGTTGGGCGGCCGAAGCCTGAGATAACGCCAGATGTGCGCTTCAACGGGAACAAGATGGTACTTCTGCCGCAGGAACGAATACTCCCTGAAGAGCTCCTGCGGCCAGGGATCGAGCAGATCATGCGTGAGCAGCCCCGCCTGACCGAATACAAGCGCCTCCACCTGAAAAGGACGGTCGAGGTGGCGGGCAATCACCCGGTAGGGCAGCGATCGGGCCATCATCTCGAATGGCAGCGCATTTACGCTGAATCCAAAACTGCGTGCCAGGGTATAATAAAATGCCTCTTCCCAGTTGTTGTTCCCAAGGGCCAGAAATCCATGAATCACATCAGCCTTGTTTTCGAGCCGTTCAATCAGCATGCGCTCCAGCCAGAACGAAATTTCGTGCGGCGGCACCTCATGTAGCTGATTGATGCAGGGAACCCACCTTTTCGAAGAGATAAACGACTGATAATAAGCATGAATTGAAAGATCGAAGAAGCCTTTAAGCTGAACCACCGGAATGTTTCTGACCGCATTTTCATCATCGTGGTTAAAAACCAAATGCAGCACCACATTCTGGTAGGCGGCATCTTCGTTATGCCCGTGCCTTATCCAGTCGGAGCTGTTTACATGAATCTCCACATTTCCAGCCCACAACTCATCCCCAATCCGAAGGCGGGCATCCGAAAAATCGGGACCGGCGTTGTGGTTGTGAATGCCCGGCGAGATAATCTCCACCGCTTCGCCCTCAACCGTTACCAGCGGCCTGTTAAAAAGCCTGTATTTCCAGATATAGTGCAGCAGCTCTTCCTTCATATGAGATTGATTTATAGCATAGTAATCATTAATTTATAAAATAATTCTTCCGGCGGACCGGTATCGCCGGCACTAAAAGCATTAACTTTTTGGAGTTGTCAG
>LUZO01000244.1 GCA_001603685.1 Bacteroidales bacterium Bact_23 | reverse complement strand
CGTCAGATGTGTATAAGAGACAGAGACAATACACTGCAATAACGAATTTCACTTGCCGTTATTATTGGTGCATTGCAATTGGTTAATTGTTCGTACAAATATACGAATTTGTGAACCTAAACCCGCAACCTCTGTTATAAATTAAGTAAAAATACGGATAGCCGGGTCGTGTTTTATCTAATTTGCTTCGTTTGCCGGAGCAAAAAAGATGTTTTGCTTATGAAAAAAAGACGAATACCTATATATATTATACCCGTCCTCATTGCTATTTTTACCGGATTTGATTCACAGGCTCAGCATCTGATAACATGGCACCAGCCATTTACTGAGTCGCTTTCAGAATCAGGTTCAGGCAGAAAATGGCTTAACTGTGTGTCGTGCTACAACAACGAGCAGAACGGATTGCCCGTTTATGTCTTCTATCAGGAAGGAAATTATAACTCATTACCGGAATTGCAGCTGGATTCTTTGAATTTTGCTGCTTTGACCCCTGAAGAATTAATTGCCTTTAATCAGTGTGATGTTTCAGAATGGTCAGGGCGGTTGGAGTATGATGCTGCCATTTTATACGACCGTGGAAAAGGGATGTGCCGGATTAGCATTACCCCGTTCAGAATTAATGAGTTAAATGGTGAAGTTGAAAAGCTGATTTCATTCGGCCTGAAGATAAAAGAGAGCCCTGAAGGGGAAAGCCGGGCTGAACAGGAGAGGCATTATGCCTTATCTTCGGTACTTGCCAGTGGCGATTGGTTTAAAATCGCGGTGAAAAATTCCGGCATCTACAAAATTACATACAGTGACCTTCAGATGATGGGTGTGCCGGTGCAGAGCATCTCTGCGGCAGGTATCAGAATACATGGCTATGGCGGCGGTATGTTGCCCGAGAGGGCAGGGACTCCGCGCTACGACGACCTGCCCGAAATTGCTATCAGGGTTGTTGATGGCGGCGATGGTAAGTTGGATCCGGGCGACTATATTCTTTTCTACGGCCGCGGACCTATGGCATGGAAGTACAATGGCCAGACTACCAGATTTGAGCATACCGCCCATCTCTATTCGGATGAATCTTATTACTTTTTGACCTATGGTGCATCCGCAGGCAGGCGGATAACAGAACTTCCGCAGCCTCAATCCGGTAATCCGGCAATTGTTGAGGTATATAATTATTATGATGTGCACCATCCCAATGAGATGAATCTGATAAAATCGGGGAAAGAGTGGTTCGGCGATATTTTTGATCTGATTTCTTCAAGGGATTATTCCTTCAGGCCCTTTGTCGCTGATGCAGCCCGTCCTGTTACCATACGACTAAGTGCTGCGGCCAGATCAACCTCCGTCAGTAACTTTACTTTATCGGTGGCCGATAAGTCATTTCAGTTGTATATTCCTTCCATCGATCTGATTTTCAATACTAATTTTGCTCGGATGGCGACTGAAAGCTTCGAAATTCCGTTTGAAGGTGCTTTCAAAGGGGTTAATCTGAAATATACTCAGCCGGTTAGCACAGCTACAGGCTGGCTTAATTATATAGAGATAAATGCCCTGGCTAAGCTTGAGTTCAGCGGGGGGCAGCTTTCATTCAGGCGTACGGGTCTGCAGGATGTGGTTGAGTACAGAATTTCAACCAGGGCAGTACCCGATCAGATATGGGATGTTACCGATCAGCTGAATCCCGGATTGATTAAGCCTTTTTCTTCTTCAGGAACTGCCGGTTTCAGGGCGCTGGCCGATACTTTAAGGGAGTATATCATCGCTGATGCCGCCTCCTATCTGAAACCGGAGTTTGTTGAAAAGGTACCCAATCAGAATCTGCATTCAATGACTTCAGCAGATATGATTATTATCAGCCATCCGCTGTTTACCGATCAGGCGGTGCGCCTGGCTACTTTCCACAGCCAGCATAACGATTTCAGCGTAAATCTTGTTTATCCTCAGGATATTTATAACGAATTCTCGTCAGGAGCTCAGGACATCAGTGCCATTCGTGATTTTATGAAGATGCTGTGGCACAAGGGAGGCGAAAATAACCGACCCCGGTTTCTGCTTCTTTTTGGCGATGCATCCTACGACTATAAAAACCGGGTTCCCGGAAATACAAACAAAGTTCCCACTTTTCAGTCGCCGGAATCGCTGCATCCGGTTACTTCCTATGCTACCGACGACTTTTTTGGCTGTATCGATGACAATGAAGGCGGACTAACCACCGATGTCATGGATATTGGTGTGGGAAGGCTGGTTGTTAATACGCCAGAGGAAGCAAAAATGGCAGTGGATAAAATCATCCATTATGCTACCGATTATGAAATGGTGCATGGCGACTGGCGCAACGATATTGCATTTGTGGCCGATGATGAAGACGGCAACGACCATATGCGTCAGGCCGATCAGCTTGCAACCATGATCGACACGACCTATCCGAACTACAATGTAAATAAGATTTTCCTGGATGCCTATCCTCAGATCTCTACGCCGGGTGGTCAGAGGGCGCCTGAAGTCAATAAGGCAATAAACATGCAGGTTGATAAAGGAGCTTTAATTGTCAATTATACGGGCCATGGCGGAGAAACCGGGTGGGCTCTTGAGCGTATCCTTGAGATTGTGGATATCAATAGTTGGACCAATTACAGCAGAATGCCGGTATTTGTAACTGCAACCTGTGAGTTCAGCCGTTATGATGACCCTGAAAGGGCTTCGGGCGGAGAATTGGTTTTTCTGAATCCCAAAGGAGGTGGAATTGCTTTGTTTACCACAGCCAGACCTACCTTTGGCCCGCCGAATTTTAACCTGGTGAAAAACTTTTACCGTCTGGCGCTAAGTCCGGACGAAAACGGGATGCTTTTTATGGGTGACCTCATCAGGATATCAAAAAGGGTGTCGGGTGCTGACAACAACAGCAAAAAATTTGTTCTGCTGGGCGACCCAGCCCTGAAGATGGCTTATCCGCGATACAATGTTCTGACTACCGAAGTTAACGGAAGACAAGTAAATGGAGAGGCCGATACTCTGCGTGCTCTTGGCGAAGTTACGATAAGCGGAATAATTGCAGATGACAGCAGAAATGTACTTTCCAACTTTAACGGAGTAGTTACAGCTACTGTCTACGACAAGGAAAGCCTGATAAATACCCTGGGAAGTGATGGCTCGCAAACAATGTCGTTTTCACTGAGAAGAAACATTATTTACAAAGGAAAAGTGATTGTTGAAAACGGACATTTCAGCTTTTCATTCATTGTACCGAAAGATATAGCTTACCAGTTTGGCTCCGGTAAGATCAGCTTTTATGCCACAAACGGAGAGGTTGATGCTGCGGGGAACTACCGGGATATAGTAGTTGGCGGAATCAGCAATGAGATATTTGAAGATGCCAATGGCCCTGAAATTGAATTGTTTATGAATGATACCGATTTCAGGTCAGGTGGATTTACAGACGAAAATCCTGTTTTGATTGCTCTGATGAGCGACATCAGCGGGATAAATACCCTCGGAAACGGTATCGGGCATGACATAGTTGCCATTCTCGACGGCAAGACTGACAACCCTTTTGTGCTGAATGAATTCTATCATTCCGATCTGAATACCTACAAAAGTGGAAAGGTTGTATTTCCATTCAGTAAGCTGTCGCCTGGTATGCACACCCTTCGGCTGAAAGCCTGGGATGTTTTAAACAACTCCTCAACTGCTACCATAACATTTAATGTGGCATCATCAAAGGAGATGCTTCTCGGAAGCCTGGAAGCCTATCCCAATCCGATGAATGATTATACCAGACTGGTGTTTGAACACAATCAGGCAGGCCAGACTTTTGACCTCGCTCTTAACATATTTTCTTTGTCGGGAACAAAGGTAGCGACATTGAATCGGACTATTTTTGCAGAAGGTTTTCGCAGTTCAGCTTTCGAATGGGATGGCCGTAACAGTTATGGTCGTGAGTTAACTCCGGGTATTTATATCGGGCATCTTCAGGTGAAAACCGGAAGCGGTCTTCAGTCTGCTAAATCTGTTAAAATTGCCATCGTACGCTGATGGCACAAGAAAAAGATGAAAAAAATGAAACTGATCAGGCTATATATTATTTCCTCTCTGATTTTCCTGTCATTTAATCTTTCAGGACAGATCTCCGCATCGTTTAAACCGGAATGGGAGCCTCCGGTTACCATTGTCCGCGGAGCCGAATCCGAAGTTATGGCGGTATCATTCAAGGATGCATTTTATCCTCAGCTTCCTGATGTGAGAATCCCTGTTTTTCTTCATCGTTTCAGTTTGCCTGAGAACTCGCAGATTGACAGTGTGAAGATTTCGGAAATAAAATTTATGGCTTTATCGGAATCTGATAAGGCATTGCTTGAAGGTGAAGTATTGCCTGTCAGCATCACTCCGGAAGCTGAGCTTGTGTACGAAAACGGTAAACCGGTAGCAATAGTCAGGCTGATACCTTTCGCGATGGATGAAAGCTCGGGCGCAATGATGAAACTATCAGATTTTCATCTGGATATATATACTTCGTCGAATTCCCGGAATGAGAAGAACGAGTTTGCATATGCTCAAAACTCAGTGCTTGCAACCGGTGACTGGTATAAAATCTACATTGGGGAATCAGGGATTTACCGCCTGACTTATGATGATCTCAAAAAACTGGGCGTGAATATGAACGGCCTGAAGCCCGATATGATCAGGATATTTGGCAATGGCGGCCTTATGCTTCCTGAGATTGCGGGAGCCAGACAGATTGATGATCTGGCTGAAAATGCCATTAAGGTTGTAGCGGCAAAGCCTGACGCTTTTTCGCAGGGCGATTATATTCTTTTCTATGGTCAGGGTACAACCGGGTGGAATCTGAATCCGTTTACCGGACGGCTTGAGCACCTGACCCATCTGTATGCTGATGAAGCATGTTATTTTGTGACCGTTGGCCCGGTTGCAGGTAAAAGGATTCCGCTCGATGCCGATCCCGCCGGGGAACCCGATTATGTTTCATCGGAGTTTACCGATTGCAGGGTTTATGAAAAAGACGAGGTGAACCTTATCAAGAGCGGAAGAAAATGGTTTGGCGAAAAACTCGATTACTATAACAGGACTTTTCTACTCCCGGCATTCCAGTTTACAGAGCCGGTGGCTGATGAACCTGTCCTGCTGCGCTATGGATTTGCCGCGAGATCAACTTCAGGTACTTCATCGTTAAATGTGATAGTAAATAACGAAACAGTTGCAAGCAAAACATTTCCCAAAATTACCTCTAAGTATGAATTTGCTACAGAAGCTTCTTCAACTGTATCGTTTAATGGTGCCGGCAATAAGCTGAATGTCCAGGTGAGATTTAATCCCGCGGGAACGACAGATTTCGGGAATCTGGACTTTGTATCGCTTAATGTCAGGTGCCGCCTGAGTTACCCGGGTACTCCGGTGCTGTTCAGAGATCCAAAATCAATAGGTACGGGTAGGATTACCGCATTTACCATGACAAATGCTTCTGAAGGGCTTGAGGTTTGGGATGTAACTGATATAACCAGCGTTAAAGCCGTAAGAGTCACAATATCAGGAAATCAGGCAACATTTAAGAGAAGGACCGATGGCCTGGTTGAAATGATTGCGCACAATGGAAACGGATACAAACAGGTGAGGCTGGGTGAGAAAGTTAGAAACCAGAACCTTCATTCAACCGGCAACTATGACCTGGTTATTGTTGCACATCCGGCTTTTCGTAACGATGCAAGGCGTTTAGCCGCTGAACATAACAATATGGGTGAGATTTCTGCGGTTGTTGTCTCTTTGCCTGAAATTTACAACGAGTTTTCATCAGGTATTCAGGATATTACAGCGATCAGAGATTTTATGAAGATGCTTTACGACAGGGGGAAAAGTGCCGGATATCCTAAATATCTGCTGTTGTTCGGGAATGCATCATATGATGTAAAGAACAGGATATCGGGGAATTCAAATTTTGTACCGACCTATCAGAGTGAAAATTCTGTACATACGGTATATTCACATCTTACCGACGACTATTATGGTCTGCTTGACGATGGCGAAGGCGGGAGTAATCTCTCCGGACTTCTGGATGTTGGAGTGGGCCGTTTCCCGGTCAGAACTTCTGAACAATCGAAGGTGGTTACCGACAAAACGATTCTCTATATGAAAAATCCTGCCTCCACCCATGGAGACTGGAGAAACATTATCCTGGTTCCAGCTGACGACGGCGACAGAAACACCCACCTGAATCAGGCTGAAGTACTTGTTAATCATATTGATACGCTTGATCCGGTGTATGTTGTGAATAAGATTTATTTCGATGCCTATAAAAGGATATCTACGCCCGGTGGCAACCGTTTCCCGGATGCGCATCGCGAAATTGCCAGCAGGGTGGAAAAAGGCGCATTGGTTATGAACTATATCGGGCATGGCGGTGAAGTTGGCTGGGCCGATGAGAGGGTTCTCGAAATATCCGACATCAATGCATGGACCAATTATGAGCGGATGGGGTTGTTTTTTACGGCAACCTGTGAATTCTCACGGTTCGATAATCCGCAACATACTTCTGCCGGCGAACTCGTTCTGCTCAATCCCGACGGAGGCGCAATGTCGATGATAACCACAACACGGCTTGCCTACGCTGCAACCAATTCAAGGCTGAATGTCAATTTTGCCGATACCGCTTTCAGAAAAAACAGAACGGTAATTCCCCGGCTCGGAGACCTGATAAAATATACAAAAAACAAGGGCGATAAAACTCCAAACACCCTCCATCTGACTTTGTTTGGCGATCCGGCTGTTCGTTTGCCCATGCCTGAACATCAGGTTATTACTACTTCAATTATCAATGAAAATACCGGTCGCCCTGCCGATACTCTTTTTGCAAACAGCCTGATTCGGATCAATGGCGAGGTCAGAAGCAAACACGGGCTGTTTATGGATGAATTTGATGGAGAGGTTTACATTAAAGTGTTCGATAAGCCTTCCAGAGTGAAAACACTGGGGCAGCATCCGGAGAGTTATGTTACTGAATTTTCAACCCTGAAAAATATTATTTATCAGGGGAAAGCTTCTGTGGAAGCCGGCAAGTTTTCGCTGGTATTTCCTGTGCCCCGCGATATCGATTATTCATTCGGAAAGGGGAAATTGAGCTTTTATGCAACCAACGGCGTGGAAGATGCCAACGGATATTATTCAAATGTAACCATTGGAGGGGCTGTTGAACAACTGCAAACAGATATTACCGGTCCCACCATCAGATTATTTATGTACGACACCAACTTTGTTTCGGGAGGCGTTACCAGCGAAAATCCCAGGTTGCTTGCATTTCTGCACGATGAAAGTGGAATAAATACGGTGGGAAATGGCATCGGGCACGATATTGTTGCCATCATTGATGGCGATAGCTATGATGGTGTAGTGCTCAATGATTTCTATACCGCAGATCTTGACAGTTATCAGAGCGGGGTGGTCAGATATCAGTTTTTTAACCTGGCCGATGGAGAACATACGCTGACTTTAAAAGCATGGGATGTATTTAATAATTCTTCGCAGGCCAGCATCGATTTCTTTGTGGACAGGAAAATTCTCCTTTCTGTTGATGAAATACTGGCATACCCCAATCCAACCAATGAAGGTGTGAAGATTTATTTCGGCCACAATCTGTTTGATGGGAAATTTGATGTGGAACTTAGTGTTTTTTCTACCTCCGGTGAGCTTGTCAGGACAATAGGCCCGGTGAAAGTCCTTTCGGAAGGATATACCTCCGGAGCTATTTATTGGGATGGACGCACGGATAACGGCAATCCAGCCCGTGCAGGGCTTTATCTTTGCCGTCTGGTAATTCGCGATCGCAACGGATTCACTTCAATAAAAACCGCAAAGGTGGTGGTAGTAAGGTAAGAGTTTTCAATCAGGCATTTTTCTAATAACCCGGCCTGTTTTAGCCTGTTATCCACGCTAAAACTAAAAATTTTCACTCTATTCATCAATTATTGGTGAGCAAATCAAAGGTCGGATTATCTTTGCAGTTGAAGTATGCGAAGAATCCGGCCTTTTAATTTGCCGGTATCCTGCATAATATTGATTGAATGGTTATGATTGGTAAATACTTTTCCCTTTTTATTCTGAAAATATTGGGCTGGCGCATTGTAGGCCAGATTCCTCCGGGTGTCGGAAAATGTGTAGTCATGATGGCCCCTCATACGGCAAACAGAGATTTTTTTTACGGATGGCTAGGCTATAGTAGTATGGGCCATAAATCCTATTTTTTGATAAAGAAGGAAGCCTTCAACTGGTTTACAGATCGTATTCTTCGTGCGATGGGAGGCATTCCGGTTGATAGGAGCCACAGTACCAACATAGTACACCAGCTGACCGAGGAATTTAAAAAAAGAGACCGGATGATTCTTACCATTACTCCGGAAGGCACAAGAAGACTGAACCGCAACTGGAAACGTGGATTCTATTTTATAGCTGAAAGCGCAAATGTGCCGGTTGTACTTGGATTTTTGGATTACAAACGAAAGGAAGGCGGATTTGGCCCCTCGTTTATGACCACAGGAAATTATGATGAGGATTTTAAAATGATCAGGGAGTTTTATAAAGATAAAGTTGCGAAATACCCTGAAAAATTTGGCTTGCCGGCTGAAAGATAATGAATGTGAGAGCTTTTAGTAAACATTTTAATGATTAGGAGTAAAGAATTATCGTTTCAACTGCTGATTTTTAAACCTATTATCTGCCTGTGTTGTTTATCGGATGCATTTTGACAAAATAAAGCAGAATTAGCGGCGAAAAGAACGCATCATTCGAGATGACTTTTAACGCTTTTCATCATTAATCGTTTAGGCATTTGTTAAGAAAAGCAACTTTTCCTGAACTATCAGAATGACAATTTGATTTGGTGTAAGATGGTGAAAAAAGATTGCTTAGTTCAGTAATTGAGTATATTTGTTGCTCAATTAAAACTGATTTGGTCGGGCTCTGTTTGGGACTGACGCGGCGGAGCCGTAGATAGCTTAATACATTCAATCCCAAGTGCCTAATGGCTATCCTGAACTGCCGGTTTAAAGTAT
>LUZO01000243.1 GCA_001603685.1 Bacteroidales bacterium Bact_23 | reverse complement strand
CAAAATAACGCTTCAGGTGTTTTTTCATTCCTTCAACCTTAAAAACAATAATAAATAAATATGCCTCAAATGAATGATATTAAGGATCAACTGAAAAAATTCATCGTTGAAACAGCTTTCGTTCCTGCTGAAAAGGTGCAGGATGACACCCTGATTTTTGTTGAGGGAATCTTTGATTCAATGGGTTTCCTGGCACTGATCAATTTTATTGAAGAGAGTTTTAAAATCAAGGCTGCTGACTCGGAATTACTCGAAGGCAATTTTGAATCGGTAAACGCCATAGCCAATTTTATCAGCAGTAAACTAAACTAAACTCCCGTATATGTGCGGTATTGCTGGAATTATCAACCTGGCCGGCACTGAATCAGAACCTACCGAACAGCAGCTAACCACGATGCTGGCTGCCATCCGTTACAGAGGACCTGACGAAAGTGGCATATACCTCAATAGCAAAGCCGGCCTGGGACATGTTCGTCTCAGCATACTTGACCTATCCGGCGGAAGCCAGCCAATTTCAGCCCGCGATAACCGATACTGGATTATCTATAACGGTGAGTTGTTCAATTATCCGGAACTTCGCAGGGAACTGGAAAAATCGGGTATCCGCTTTACCACGAATACCGATACTGAAGTAGTTCTGCAGGCTTACGCCCTGTGGGGGCCGGATTGCCTGAAGCAGTTCAACGGCCAGTTTGCGATTGCGATTTGGGATAACCTTAAGGATGAGCTGTTTCTGGCCCGCGACAGGGTGGGAATACGGCCGCTTTTTTATACAAATACCGGCAACCGCTTCATTTTTTGCTCCGAAATCAAGGGGATTTTCCAGATTCAGGAGGTGAAAAGGGCTATAAATCCCAAAGGACTGGCACAGATATTTTCGTTTTGGACAACCATAACCCCCGAAACCCCGTTCGAAGATATTTATGAGGTGCCGCCTGGACATTATCTCATGGTTTCGAAAAAATCTGTCTCGGTTACGCGTTTCTGGAATTTACTGTATCCGTCAGCAAATAATCATCTCCAACTGAGCCGCGATGAAGCTGCCGAGGAAATGCGCGCCCTTTTCAGAGATGCTGTCAGAATCAGGCTCCGGGCCGATGTTGAAGTGGCCGCCTATCTCAGCGGAGGGATTGACTCAAGCGTTACCACCGCCTTTATCCATGAACTGGAGCCCCGCAGGCTGAATACATTCTCGATTGGTTTCAGCGACAGAAACTTCGACGAAACTTCATACCAGCTTGAGGCGGCAAGGTATTTCGATACCCACCACACGGCGTTTTCGTGCACTTCGGAAGAGATAGGCCGCCATTTTTATGATACGGTTCGCCATACCGAGTTTCCCATCCTGCGGACTGCACCGACACCAATGTACCTGCTTTCCAAAAAAGTGCGGGAGCACAACATAAAGGTGGTAATTACCGGAGAAGGCGCTGATGAGATGCTTGCCGGATACAATATTTTTAAAGAGGCAAAAATAAGACGATTCTGGGCAGCCGCTCCACAATCGGAAATCAGACCGCTATTGCTCAAGAAGTTGTATCCTTATCTGCCCATGATGAAAGATGCGAAAGCATCGGCATTGAAGATGTTTTTCGGTTTTAAACTGAATGATACCGACAGCCCCTTTTATTCGCATCTGCTCAGATGGCACAATACCTCAAGAATTCAGTATTATTTAAGTGATAATATAGCCGCAAACCTCAGCGGTTATAATTACCTGGATGATGCCAGCAGAATATTGCCTGCTGATTTCGCCAATTGGGGCAACCTTGCAAAGTCGCAATACCTCGAGTCTTCCATATTTATGTCGGGCTACCTGCTTTCATCTCAAGGCGACCGGATGGCAATGGCAAATTCAGTTGAAGGCCGGTATCCATTTCTGGATCACAGGGTTATGGAGTTTGCCGCAAGCCTGCCCGAGAATTATAAGCTCAACTGCCTCAACGAAAAATATATCCTCAAAAGAATGATGAAGGGCAAAATCCCTAATTCTATCGCCGCCAGAAGCAAACAGGCATACCGGGCTCCTGTTTCAACAAGCCTGTCAGGTGCTGATGCGCCCGAATATGCTAAAGAGATGCTGAGCAGACCGGTATTGCAGAAATTCGATCTGTTCAATCCTGAGAAAGTGGAAAAGCTGGCCGCAAAAATCAATGCCGACAGCAGCAAAGCAACCGAAGTGGAAGGCATGGCTCTGGCCGGAATAATCTCTGCACAGCTGATATACCAGATGTTTATTGAAGATGGTGTAAAAGTATCGCCCGGCGATAGACCTGCAAACCTGAGAGTGATCAGGGGATAACCCTTTCTGCATTTTATTACAACCTCCTGCGGCCGGCATTCCAACGGGTTAATCTATTTTGTACCTTTGCAGCCTCATAAAAAACGAAAATCATTATTTATGAAAGCATACATTTTTCCGGGACAAGGCGCCCAGTTTGTAGGCATGGGAAAAGATCTGTACGACACCAATGCCACCGCAAAAGAGATGTTTGAGAAAGCCAATGAGATTCTTGGTTTCCGCATTACCGACCTGATGTTTACCGGAACCGATGAAGACCTTCGTCAAACCCGGGTTACCCAGCCGGCCATTTTTCTGCATTCGGTAATTCTTGCAAAAACCTTAGGTGAATCCTTCCAACCCGAAATGACTGCCGGCCATTCGCTGGGCGAGTTTTCCGCTTTGGTAGCTGCCGGTGCACTGTCGTTCGAAGACGGCCTCAGGCTGGTTTATGCCCGTGCAATGGCGATGCAGAAAGCCTGTGAGGTTGAGCCTTCGACCATGGCTGCCATCCTCGGCCTTCCCGATGAAAAAGTTGAAGAGGTACTTGCCGGTATTGATGAAGTGGTGGTTCCGGCCAACTACAACAGCCCGGGACAGCTTGTCATCAGCGGCTCAATCAAGGGCATTGATATTGCCTGTGAAAAACTGAAAGCCGCCGGAGCAAAACGTGCACTACCACTGAAGGTTGGAGGCGCTTTCCATTCGCCACTGATGGAGCCTGCCCGCGTTGAACTGGCTGCGGCAATCAATGCAACCAATTTCAACACTCCGATTTGCCCGGTTTACCAGAATGTGAACGGCAAACCCAATACCGCCCCTGCACAGATACGCGAAAACCTGATTGCCCAGCTTACCGCACCGGTACGTTGGACACAAAGCGTTCAAAATATGGTTGCCGACGGCGCTACACACTTTACCGAAGTTGGACCCGGAACCGTTCTTCAGGGTCTTGTAAAGAAGATAGCCCCCGAAGTAGAAGCCGTAAGTGCGTAACTGAATCTTATTCAATTGAAAAAAGCAGGGAAAACGGTGTTTTTCCTGCTTTTTTTATCCGGATTTCAGCGTTATACCGGTTGGAAAAATATACCCGACTAATTAGCTTGTCATCCTGGGTTTTTCACCAATTTTCAATTGGGATAAAGAGAAATGACAGAGAGTAGCTACATTTGTGAGAATCTATCATTGATAACGCAGTAAGAGATTAATTTCTTTAATCACAGGACACCTAACCCTGAAAAAGATTTCTTACCTCGACTTCGCTCGGCACGGCGCACTTCGTTCGAAATGACATGCAATCTGT
>LUZO01000242.1 GCA_001603685.1 Bacteroidales bacterium Bact_23 | reverse complement strand
ATTTTCTGTGTTAATTCTCATTTTATTGACCTTAATTTTTACAAAAATGAAAAAAACTATATTAATTCTTGCAGTTTTATTTATTGCAATCAGTGGCTATGGCCAGTTTATTGTTCCGGTAAAATTAACCGGAGGTTGTGTTTACCCTCAGGCCGGAACCTTTTATGGAGTGCATGTTAAAGTATATCATGGCACGACACTACTCGCTGAAGGTCAGGCTGTTTCTCTAACGACCAACGATGAACTCTCTGTGGAAATTCCTGAATTTTGCATTAACGATAATACCAAAATCTATAAAATCGTTGTTGATGCGCTAAAAGGATATATCTCTCCATATTCCAGGATTTGCAAGGGAACCATGATTTCTTCAACTCTTTATTCTTGCGAAGATTTTGTAACTGGAGTTAGTACCCAATATGTAACTCTTAACTAAGCATGAGATACCTAATGAAAAAGCAAATTATCTTTTGGATAATATCCTTCTTATCTATTTGTAATATATTTGCTCAAAACCAGGCAAATATCTGGTATTTTGGATATAAACACGGACTTGATTTTAATTCTGGCTATCCAGAATATTTAGAGGATTGCCCTGATTGGCAGAAATTTACAACTAGCATTTCTGATACGAATGGTAATTTGCTTTTTCTTACCAATGGAGAAACTGTATGGAATAAAGATAGGGAGATAATGCAAAACGGAGAAGAACTTCATGGCAGTATGTACAATGCTCAGCCTGCTGTTATTTGCCCTGATCCCGGAAATTCATCTTATTATTACATTTTCACGATTGGTTCTGATCGTGTACATAAAGGTTTGGAGTACAACATTGTTGATATGTCGCTTGACAACGGAAGAGGAGTTGTGGTGAGTAAAAATATTGTTGTGCCGGCAGGAGAATTTGCACGACATAAAATTACAGCAGTCAGGCACGCAAACAACATTGATTGGTGGATAATTACGCGCTTTCACGAACCAAATGTGCCTGATAAATGGGCAAGTTTCAGCCTGACTTCTTCCGGGGTAAATCCAGTCCCTATTATTAGACCGGCAGCATATATTGAAAATAATTATATGCAGTTTGGATCTGTTAAGATCTCACATGATAAGAAAAAATTAGTTTCAATACAAAGTGGGGATAATGATGGTAGTGTGAATGGGAGATTTGATGTTTGTGATTTTGACAACAAAACAGGAGTAATACATCATAGATTTTATATTAAAGAGCACTCTGAACAACCAAATAATTTCGGAATCTATGGTATGGAATTATCTCCTGATTCTAAGCTCCTTTATATATCTTTCTATTCGTTTCATTTAACACCACCAAACACATACTTATCCTATATTTACCAGTATGATATGACCAAAACAGACTCGCTTGATTTTTTAAATTCACGACTTGTAGTAAATATGGATAGTTATGCCAAAAACTTGCAATTAGCGCCTGACGGTAAGATATATATATCAACTATTCCACTCGACCCTTTAAATTCAAAATATCTTGGAGTTATTCACGATGTATGGAAAAAGGGGCCTTTCTGTAATTATCAAAAAAATGCGATTGAATTAAATGTATCCAGTTCAGGATCCACCCTCCCTTCCTTCCCCTCCGAACTACTTTATCGCTTTGTATTTGAAGGACGCTGTGCTAAAACCCCTTTCACATTCAACCACCGCTTTATCCCAATGCCCGACAGCATTGTTTGGAGCTTTGGTGATGGCGCTACTTCAACCGATTTTAATCCGACACATATATTTCAAACCGGCGGAAACTATGAGGTTCATGCGCATGTGGTATATCCCGATGGAAGAATAGAAGAAACTTCGCGCGAAGTGGAGGTGATGGATGCACCCGAACCCATACTGCCCGATACGCTGATGCTCTGCGTGGGCGAAACCGCTCAATTGGATGCCGGAGGAGGATATGCCCAATACAACTGGAATGGACAACTTACACCCGGAAATCAATACTATCAGGTGAGCGATTCAGGTATCTATACCGTCAGAATACGAAACAACCTGAACTGTTATGCATACGATACTGCCTATGTCGCTTTTCACACCCTGCCCCTGTTGGATCAATCCAACTTAGTGATACAGCCTACAACCTGCAACAATGCTACAGGCTCCATCACCGGCCTGGTGGTGGAACCCGGAACAAGCATTGCCTGGAAAAACAATAACGATGAGGTGATTTCAACAGAGATTGACATCAGCGGATTGGCTGTAGGCAACTACTTCCTGTGGCTGACCGATAAAAACGACTGCACCGTACTGATGGGAACCTATACCATCAACAACTTAGACTCCGATCTGATTATTGAAAACGCAACAGCTATGCCTGCGCTGTGTGGAAAGGATAACGGGCAAATCACCGTATCAGTACAACAGGGATTGGGCAATATGCTCTACTCCATTACCAACGGGCCTCCCTATTTCGACAACGGCGGATTGTTTACCAACCTTGCCGCCGGTAACTACAATGTGCGGGTAATGGATGAGCATGGATGCGATGCCATTTATGCAAACAATCCGGTAAAGGTCGCAGCTTTGGGCGGGCCGGTGATTACCGGTATTGCTTCAAGCCCTGCTACCGGCAGCGGAAGCGATGGATCAATCACCATTTCAGCAACAGGCGACAGCCTGTTTTATAGCCTTCAGGGTGCTCCCGGACAACCAAACGGCGGGTTTACCGGCCTGACAGCAGGCGATTACACGATAACCGTTGCCGATAAGTATGGCTGCGACACTACTTTTGTGGTTACCGTTGATCAGTTAACGGGATATGCCCTTTCCACCATAGTCGGAACAGCCCGTAAATGCCTGCAACAACAAGCCGCTTCGGCACTGAAAGTTACCAACCTGAACGGAGTGAAAGAGTTCAGGGTTGGCGTGTTTTTCGATAATACACGACTTGCTCCTCAGGGATTTAGCAATATGTTTAACCCCGAAATGACCGCCACAACCTATGGCGACAGGGTAATCCTTGAGTGGCAGGGTGAGCAAAACCTTGCAATAACAGACACCGTTAACCTGATTACCCTGATTTTTGAAACCATTCAGCCGGGAACTGCCGATGTTTACTGGGATTCATCGGCAGATTCATGGTTCAGAGACGAAAATGGAAACGATATTCCGGTTCAGACCATCGATGGCTTCGTTAGCATTTCCTCTCCGCCGGTAATGGTAACCAATGGCGACAAACGATTGTGCGAAGGCGATCTGGCCATAATCTCAGCCAATGTTCTCTCGGGCGGTATGGCGCCCTTTGACTGGCAGTGGTCGAAACCGGACGGATCAACGGTAGAGGAATCCTCAATATGGCTGTTCGGACTCACACAGGCTGAATCTGGAACTTATACCATAAAACTTACCGATGCCTACAATTGTTTGGTCGAAGACAGTCTCACATTGACAGTAATCCCGCCGCCTACAGCCAACTTCCCCACTGCCAACGACACCATATATTTTGAGAAGGAGTATCTGCTGCAAGCTACGCCAGGCTATGCCGGCTATCAGTGGAGTACCGGCGACACCACATACTACATCAACATTACCGAAGAAGGCGAATACAGCGTAACCCTGCAAACCGCCGAAGGCTGCACCAATCTTGAAAAGGTCATGATGATAGACACCTGGTTTCCCTTCCACATCCCCACCGCCTTCACCCCCAATGGCGATGGACTGAACGACACCTTCCGCCCGGTAGTGGATTATGACCGGGCACGGCAGTTTAGCTTGATCATCTACGACCGCTGGGGCAAACGCATCTTCGAAACCACCAATCCCGCCAAAGGCTGGGATGGCGCCGGTTTCCCCGCCGGCATCTACGGCTGGGTCATCACCTGGAC
>LUZO01000241.1 GCA_001603685.1 Bacteroidales bacterium Bact_23 | reverse complement strand
ATTATTAGTTTTGCAATTGAAAAGAAAGAAAAATTTGTTTCACCTTTAAAATAATGCTTATGAAAAAACTGCTACTTATTGCAACTGCTGTGTGCATCAGCGCCGGCCTCTTTGCTCAGAAGGCTCCGGTAAAAGTAAAATCAGATGTTCCTACAGCAACATTACAAATCAAAAACATCGATGAAGAGAGCATCGTAAAAACTCCTTCAGCGATGAATTTACTGCCTAAACCCGCTGTTAGAGGCACAGCAGAAGTTTCTATCGTTGACATAGGCGGATCTGCAAATGCTTATGGTCTTTACAATGGCGGCCGTACAGCTGTATGGGCTGATCCCAATCTGAACACCGTTGCGTTTTTCCACCGTATGCTGATTCCCCCGGGATCAGGTTACCTCGCTTATGATGTTTCAACAGATGGCGGAAACACCTGGACAAACAACATTCAGCTTTACAATCCGACTATAGCTCCCGGTGCCAATGCCCGTTATCCTCAGGGTGTTATTTACAATCCTGCAGGAAACACCATTCCTAACAATGCCTATGCAACCACATTCGGACCTACTCTCGACGGCAGCAACGCAGGTGCAGGAAGCTGGGGCGGATATGGCTCTGCAACACAGAAACTTGACGGAACAGGCCTGACTCAGGTCAGCTGGCCTTCAAAACCCCCGTACAGGCATAATGTTCCCGATGCAATGACTGTTAACCCGGTTACCGGCGACATCTTTGTAGTTGACGAATCATTGATTGACGGTCTTGGCAATCAGTATGTTGATACCCTTGTTATTACCAGGGGCGTTTTCAACAATGATCTCGGAACATACGAATTTGAAGAGAGCGCATTCTTTGCTCCGGTTCTTTCTTACGGAACAACTGTTGCCGATACTAAAATTGCTTTTGCACCCGACGGAATGACCGGATACATCTTGACCCTCAGTGATAACGGTATGGATCCCTTTATCGAAGGTCAGGCTTTCTATCCCATTCTTTACAAAACCACTGATGGTGGTATTACCTGGGACGAGAATGCCATTCCTGTAATCTTAGGCGGCCCCGATGGCTTAGCAGGTGTTGTAAACGGTCTGTTGTCAGATGATCAGATTGGTGAACTCTACAATCCTCCGTTACCTGAGCGCGATCAGATTCCTTACACCACCGCTTTTGTTTGCGACCTGGTAGTTGACGTATTTGGAAACCCGTCAATCTCCGTTGTTGTCGGAGTTTCGGGATCCAATCCTTACTCAATCGTATCAGCCAGCGGTTTCTTTGCTTCCTATAACATCTTCTCAACAGATGGTGGCGAAACATGGTTTGGCCAGAAACTGGGCAATAACCTGAAAACCTTCCGCGGTGAGTTTGGCGAAATCAGCGAAGATAACCGTTCACAGGCTACCGTCAGCTACGATGGAACCAAAATTTTCTTCTCATGGCTGGACACCGATTTCGAAGGACAGACTGAAAACATTCAGCCGGATATCTTCTGCGTTGGTTGGGATGTGGTAAATAACACCTACACTGAAGTCGTAAATGTTACTTTCCTCTCAGATGCATGGCTGTCAGCTTACATGGGAACTGCTTCATACTACTGCCTGACAAACGGCGACGAATACACCATTCCGTTTGTATATCAGGATTTCCAGGATCCTACTGCAGCAGTTCAGTTCAAATACATCAAGGACTTCAAATTTACCGATGCCGACTTTACCATCATTGGAACAGGCAAAGTTGAGGCTCCCGTTACCAAAGTATCACAGAACTTCCCCAACCCGTTCAGCGGTGTAACCGAAGTTGAGGTAACCCTTGCCAAAACATCGAAGGTAAGCATTGAAGTATTCAACATCCTTGGTCAGAAAGTATCAGAAATTCCCGCCCGCAACCTCAGCGAAGGAACCCATACCTTCCAGATTAAGGCTGACAACCTGAAAGCAGGTCTCTATACCTATTCAGTAATTGCCAACGGCGAGCGCATTACCCGCAAAATGGTGGTTAAGTAGTTAACCCATCCATAATAAACTTAAAAGGAGGCTGTCTGAAAAGACGGCCTCTTTTTTGTTGGATCTACCGCGGAGGCCAGAGGTAAGAAGTAGGAGGTAGGAAGTAGGAAGTAGGAAGTAAGAAGTAAGAGAAGTTCTAATCAGCCGCAACAGGTGGCTGGCGCAAATGTCCCGGCGAAAGCCGGGGTCGCATCCGCCAGAGGCGGACTCAAATTTTCAAATCCTCAAATTTTCAAATCCTCAAATTTTCAAATTTTCAAATCCTCAAATCCTCAAATCCTCATCCGCCAGAGGCGGACTCAAATACTCAAATGCACCGCCAGTAACGGAACCATCTCATTGCCTGAACCCAAATTCAAGCGTTAGAAATTCCAAACCGCTTTTTACCTGCAAAATTCAATTGCGGATTAGCGAGTCGAGCTGATGCATATACCTTGAACGAACCAGGTTAAAGCTGTCGAGCAGGGCTTCCTTAACCGGAAGTGCGGGCGGCGATTCCACTTTCAGCGGGTCAACCGGAGTTCCGTTTTGGTAGAACCTAAAATCGAGGTGTGGCCCGGTAGATAGTCCGGAGCTTCCTACATAACCGATTACCTGCCCCTGCTGCACCCTTGCTCCGGCTTTAATTCCCGGGCCAAAGCCGCTGAGATGCAGATATGCGGTAGTATAGGTAGCGTTGTGCCTGATTTTTACCATACGGCCTGCCCCGCCGGCAAAACGGGCCTCCTGTACCGTACCGCTGCCCACACTATGCACCGGAGTTCCTCTTGGTGCGGCATAATCAACTCCGTGATGCGGCCGGCGGATACGCAGCACCGGGTGCATTCTGCTATGCGAAAAAGTGGATGAGATTCTTGAATATTTCAAGGGAGCCTTCAGAAAAGCTCTTCGTAAACTTTGACCTTCATCATCAAAATAATCAGCCTTTTCATCCTGGATAAACCGGAAAGCATAGTTATCCTTCCCTCCATGCTGAAACCTGGCTGTAAGGATGTTTCCCATGCCAATGCCTTCACCGCCATCTACCGACAGATCTTCATAAACTACCGTAAAATTATCGCCCTGCTGAATGGCATAAAAGTCAATGTTCCAGGCATATATCTCCGACAAGGCAACCGCCAGCGCCGGGCTGGCATTGGCATCCATAATGGCATTCCACATGGAAGAGGTGATGTTGGCCGTAACCGCTTTCAGCGTAACCAGCACCTCCTTTTCGCCAACATGTACATGAACGGAGTCGCCGGTTTCGAATACCACATACTGAACCGGAGTATGTTCATAAATAAAGTATTCTACCTTCTGCAAGGAGTCGTTTGTGCATAACACCTTATAAGTGTTGCCGGCTCTGATCTTTCTCACATCAAAAACATCCTTCGATTTCAGCACAAGCTGCTCAATAACACCAGGTGCGACTCCATATCTGGATAACAGTACCGACAGGTTATCACCCGATCTCACCACATCCTTCACGATGGAGAACGAATCTACCACAATTCCATACTCGATCCTGGGTTCAACAATCACCTCTTTCAATCCCTCGGTCCGGCCCGAACGCTCAATGATATATTTTATAGAAAACAGCAATGCTATGGCAACAACAATCAATACGCCTGCCTCAATCAACCTTTTTCCTGTTAACAACTTCATACCTGTAATTACTTTTTTAAACTAAAATACTGTAAAACGAACCTTCCGGCTGTTTTATTGCCACATTTCAGCCAATAAAACAGCTGCCTGCGAAAGGCTCAGCAATCTCTTCAATGAATTCTGCCGTTTTATTTTCCGCTTACGATCGCGTATCAAGCGGAATGGTGGTGGCTTTCTGGCTCTCGCCCGGAGCATTGAACAGGTAGCGGTAGGTGATGTGCCTTTTGCCAAAATCCGACCCAACCGATTCGAACAACTGCTTCATCTTGGGATTGAAATCGCCTACCCACGATAATTCAATTTCGGTATAGTTCGGCCGCTTTTTCATCACCTTCTCCATATGCCAGAAAATTGCCGACTCGATGCCGGATTTCTGATACTTCGGACGGATACCCATTACGGTAATCCTTGCACGGGTGAAGACATCCTTTTTGCGCAGATACCAGAACCTGATTTTCTGTAAGAAATTAAGTTTTCCATTAAAATATTTCAAAATCTGATTGGCATCGGGAACCATGATGAGAAAGGCAATCGGCTCATCCTCATGATAGGCAAACCAGATAAACTCCTCTTCCATAATGATTTTCAGCTCCAACATCGACTTGGTTAAGTCGTCAGGCTCGATGGGGGTAAAATTCTCGTGAAACTGCCAGGCGTCATCATATACGGTCTTAAAATCCCTGAGGAACTTCGCACTCTCTTTCCAGTTGAAGTGTTTGAAGCTGTATCCCGGCCTTTGCCTCACCCAATCGGCGATTTTCCAGAAGCGCTCCGGAAACGGTTTTACTATATCCAGATGATTGGTTACCTGCTCAAAATAGGGCCTGAAGCCATAATTCTCAAAGAAACTGACATAATAGGGGTGGTTATAGTTCATGCCAAAGCTTTGTGGCATATACCCTTCCACAAGCAGTCCCCAGAAATTGTCATTTTCGCCAAAATTGATCGGGCCGTCCATTGCTTCCATACCCCGCTCCTTCAACCATTCGCGGCATCTGTCGAACAGCATGAAAGCGGCCTTTTCGTCGTTGATGCACTCAAAAAAGCCCATCCCGCCGGTAGGCTGTTCGAAGTTGAACGCCTTTTTGCGGTTGATAAATGCAGCCACCCTGCCTATTGCCCTGTTGTTTTCGTCGAACAACACCCATCGGGCAGCTTCACCATGGGTGAAAAAGATGTTTTTTGAAGGGTCGAATACCGCTTCAACCATGTTGTCAAGCGGGCAGATCCAGTTTTTATCATTGCGGTACAGGTCTTTCCCCATCTGCAGAAAAGCCCTGGCAGCAGCTTTATCATTGACTTCTTTCAGGAACATGGAAGAAATTTTTAATGGATAGCAGGTTGCAAAGTTAAACAGAATTGAAAGTTTCGTTCCATTTTAGTCAAATTATTAAACAGATATACGATTTTGCCCAATTCTTCGCTTTAATACTACAAATAGCTATTTTTGCACAAAACAGCATTCATCTTGTGAAAAGGCTCTACATCCTGATTCTCCGCTCATATCTGGGACCTCTGATCCTCACCTTTTTCATTGCCCTGTTCATTCTGGTGATGCAGTTTCTGTGGAAGTACATCGACGACCTTGTCGGGAAAGGGCTTCAGTGGCATGTTATCGGCGAGTTGCTGTTTTACGCCTCTACCACCTTTGTTCCGCTGGCTCTGCCGCTGGCCATTCTGCTGTCGTCGCTGATGACCTTCGGAAATCTGGGCGAACGCTATGAACTCGTTGCCATAAAATCGGCAGGTATCAGCCTGCGCACGGTAATGAAGCCGCTGGTAGTCCTCTCAGTATTCATAAGTATTTTTGCGTTTTTCTTTTCGAACAATATCCTTCCGGTTACCAATCTGAAATTCAAGTCGATACTCTATGATGTAAGACAGCAGAAGCTGGCGCTCAACATACGCGAAGGTATTTTTTACAACGGAATTGATGGCTACACCATGCGCATCGGCAAAAAGGAAAAAGACGGCGTAACCATCAGGGATGTAATGATTTACGACCATACCTCGCGCATGGGCAACACCACCGTCACCCGCGCCGAATGGGGTAAAATGGAGCAGAGCAGCGATGGAGGCACCCTGGAACTGACCCTCTACAACGGCTACAATTACGACGAAAAGATTGACCGCAGAAACGAAAACAAGAAAGCTTTTCAGCGCACTTATTTCGGGGAGCAGTACCGGCGCTTCGATTTGTCGGACTTTAAAATGATGCGCACCAACGAGGAGCTTTTCCGAAATCACTACCAGATGCTGAACCTGAAACAGCTTACCCAGGCTGAAGATTCGCTGAAAAAAGAGAGCGAACTGCGCCTTAGCGGGCTGCATCGCTCTACTGAGCTGAGCTACTTTTTTAACGATCAGTTGGATTCCACATTCATGAAAGAGCTGCCGGCCGATACCCTGATCCCCCACGACCGGCTGTTCGCCATCAACGGACTGGACCGCAATGAGTTGGGCGAAGCTTACGATATGGCAATAAATGCTGCAAAAAACACCCGGAGTAACATCGAATTCAACAAATCCGACATCGAAGCCCGCACCCTGCTCGTCAGAAAGCATCAGGTGGAGTGGCACCGAAAGTTCACCCTCTCCATCGCCTGCCTGGTTCTTTTCTTTATCGGGGCTCCGCTTGGCGCCATAATCCGCAAAGGCGGACTGGGGCTTCCGCTCATTATTTCAATCATCTTTTTCGTCATTTACCATGTTATTTCAATGACAGGCGAAAAATCGGTGAAAGCCGGAACCATGGAGCCGCTGATTGGCATGTGGCTCTCCTCCATTGTATTGCTGCCGCTCGGAATCATCCTAACCATAAAAGCCACCACCGACTCACAACTGATGGATATAGATTCATGGAAAAGGCTGTTTTCGCGGAAAGATAAAAAGACAAAATAACGCGTTGTGACCAAACCTGCCGTACAATGAAAATATTGCTGCTCTGCAACAAATCGCCCTGGCCACCGCTCGAAGGCGGCCCCATAGCCATGAATGCCATGGCCGAAGGGCTGACAGCTGCAGGGCATACCGTTAAAATCCTTGCCATCAACAGCAACAAATACAGCGTTGATGTTCAGAAAATCCCACAGGAATACCGCGATAAAACCGGGATTGAAACCGTTTACCTTGACCTGTCGGTTAAGCCGTTTCCAGCTTTGAAATGTATGCTTAAAAACAGGTCGTATCATGTGGAGCGGTTTATCTCAGCGGATTACGAAAACACCCTGACCCGGATTCTGAAAAATGAGAAATTCGACATCATTCAGTTCGAAACGCTTTTCACCACTCCCTACATTCCGCAGATCCGCAAACTTTCGGATGCCCGGCTTGTACTCAGGGCGCACAACATCGAGCACCTGATATGGCAGAGGATGGCAGAAGGATGCTACAATCCGCTTAAGCGCTATTATCTGCATCACCTAGCTAAAACGCTCAGACAGTATGAGTTATCCACGCTGCACAAACTCAATGGCATTGTGGCCATCACCGGAAGCGATGCGGATTGGTTCAGGAAAAAGGCGGGAGCTGTTCCGGTAACTGCCATCCCTTTCGGGATAAACCCCGGAAAACTGGAAGCAGCGCCGCAAACCTCTGCCGAAAATCCCGTCGCCGACCTGTTTCACCTTGGTTCGATGAACTGGCAGCCCAACATCGAGGGAATCCGCTGGCTGGTACAAAAAGTGTGGCCGGACATGCACCGGCAGCACCCGGATCTGAAGCTGCACCTTGCCGGAAGAGCCATGCCCGAATGGCTTACAAACCTGAAAATGCCCGGCCTCGTTGTTGACGGCGAAGTGGAGGATGCCGGCAAATATATGCAGGAACATGGCATTATGGTGGTACCACTTTTCTCGGGAAGCGGAATCAGAATTAAAATCATTGAAGGGATGATGGCTTCAAAGGCAATTATTACCACTCCAGTAGGAGCCGAAGGGATAGAATATACCGAGGGCAAAAACATCATAATCGCCCGCAACGGAGAAGAGCTGATAAAGGCAGTGAAAAATCTGCTTGAAAATCCCGGACTTGCCCGTAAGATTGGCGCTGAAGCCCGGAAACTGGTGGCTGACAAACACAATAACAGACACTTAATGGAGAAACTTACTGATTTTTATACATCCCTGTTCTGATTATCAAATTTATTACCTTTGCAGGACTGCTGGTGCAGGCTAGCCAGTAGCGGCAGCCGACCTGCTTAATGATTAACAGATTCTGCAGCTAAAAAATATCAATATAG
>LUZO01000240.1 GCA_001603685.1 Bacteroidales bacterium Bact_23 | reverse complement strand
ATTTGAATCATCGTAAAAATCATTTCTATATTTGCCGCACAATTCTTCAGGGCAGGGTGCAATTCCCGACCGGCGGTATAGTCCGCGACTCAAACGGCCTTTTATGGCCAAATGACTGAACCGGTTAAATTCCGGTACCGACAGTAAAGTCTGGATGGAAGAAGAATCAAAATTACTACCGGCGGCATTGATATGCCTGCCGGAAGTATTATGATATTCTGCCCCGGAGAATGCTGATTCACGGGGCTTTTTTTGTGCCTTTAACTTATTGAAACACAAAGCAGAGAATATCATGAAAAACCTCAGCTACTTTTTACTTGTACTGCTCGCCAGCATGTTGCACCTCAATGTCCTTGCCGATGTTCCGGTAAGGGGGCGCATTACCGATGAAACCAGCGGCACTGCCATTGAACGGGTGGCCATTCAGATTGACCACGGGCAAAATGGCTTCGTATCCGATGCCGGCGGCAATTTCACGCTGTTTCTTGAAAAAGGGGAACACACCCTGAGTTTTACCCATATTTCATATCGTCCGCTCTCCGTTAAGATTATGGTGGGCGATAAAAATGAATTCCTCGACATCCGTATGGTGCCTGATATGATAGGCCTGGATGAAATTAACATCATTTCGTCCATTGCCAGGGAAAGGGTTACTCCGGTTGCGATGAGTACCATAAAAACCGCCCTGATTGAGCGCGAAATGGTCGGGCAGGAATACCCCGAGATCATGAAGATGACTCCCGGTGTTTACGCCACCCGCCTTGGCGGCGGCAATGGTGAAGCGCGCATCAGCATCCGCGGGTTTCAGCAGGAGAATCTGGGGTTGTTGCTGAACGGCGTTCCTGTAAGCAGCGTTGAGAACGGGCTGGTGTACTGGTCGAACTGGGCGGGGCTTGGCGATGCCACCCAGAGCATTCAGGTACAGCGGGGCCTTGGCGCTTCGCGCGTAGCCCTGAACTCAGTCGGTGGAACCATCAACATCATCACCAAAACCACCGATGCCCGCAAGGGAGGCTCCATCCGACATACCATTTCCGATTTCGGAAACCGCAAAACCATTCTGAGCCTTTCGACCGGAAAAACGCAAAACGGCTATGCCCTCACCTTCCTGGGCTCGCGTACTACAGGCGAAGGCTACACCGATGCCACCTATATCGACGCCTGGGCATGGTTTCTGACCATCAGCAAACAGCTGAATCCCAACCATCTGCTGGTGTTTACAGGCATGGGTTCGCCCGAAAGACACGGACAGCGTACCTACGGACTCACCAAACAGCAATACGACTATTACGGCAATCGTTACAACCCCAGCTGGGGTATGTTCAACGGGAAAATCCTGAGCCTTGCCGAAAATCACTACCATAAGCCGCAACTTGCGCTGAACCATTACTGGAACATCAGCAAAAAAAGCATGCTTGCCAGCTCGGCTTACCTGTCGTTCGGCAGCGGAGGCGGAAACTTCTCGGAAGCTTACAAGAGCAATGGGGCGGCAACTTTCAGAAAGAACAACCAGATCGACTGGGATGCCATATACCTTCAAAACCTCAACAACACCGATTCTGCACAGCTCGCAAATGGCGAATATGTGCATGGGTTCTCAAAAATCATCCTTTCCGACTTCCTGGCCGATCATGTATGGTACGGGCTGCTTTCAACCTTAAACCACGAGGTGAACGACCGGCTGAAAATCATCACCGGATTCCACACCCGATACTTCAAATCGAATCTGAGAGAACAGGTGGGCAACCTGATGGGCGGTAAATTCTGGATTGATGAATACGCCTGGTCAATGGCCGGCATCGGCGGCCGCAAACAGATTAAGGGTGTGGGCGACATCATAAATGTTGACAACGATGCGCGCGTGGATGTGATCAGCTATTTCGGACAGGCGGAATATACCCTGGGCGATGTTACCGCCTTTGCCGCCGGAACCGTTTCGAACACCTGGTTTAAAAGGGCCGACCGCATCAACTACATCGGCAATACCGAAAGCGAAACCGTTTCGAAAGCCGGTTTTGATATGAAAGCGGGCATTAACTATAATTACGACGAACATCACAACTTCTACCTGAATGGCGGTTACTATTCAAAGGCGCCTTACTTCAAGTTCGTATTTGGCAATTTCGGAAACGAGGTAGTGAAAGACCTCGGGAATGAGAAGATTGAAGCATTCGAGGCGGGCTATGGATTTACCCGCGGCAACATCAACCTGAAACTGAACGCCTATTACACCCTCTGGAAAGACAAATCAATCTTAAGCCGCGAAAACATTCAGCTTGAAAACGATGCCCAGACGCGTGCGCTTATCCGCGGGCTTGATGCGTTGCACAAAGGAGTTGAATTTGAGGGCAGCGCCCAGCTGTCGCGCATTTTTATGCTGGGATCGGTGATTTCGGCCGGCAACTGGCGATGGAACAACGATGTGCAGGCTGAGCTGTACAACGACAACCAGGTGCTGATCGACTACACCGAAGTTTATGCCAAAGGACTCAGGGTTGGCGATGCTCCCCAGATGCAGTTCGGCATTTATGGCGAAGCAAAGATATTGCCCGAACTCACCCTGAATTTCAACTGGCTCTATTACGGACAGTTATATGCCGAGTTCGATCCGGCAGGACGCAACAATCCCGAAGACCGCAGACAGCCCTACCGCATTCCCGACTACAGCATGGCCGACCTTTTCCTGAATTATTCATTTAAACTTGCAGGACTGGAAACCATTACCTCACTGAGTTGTTTTAATGTGGCAGGTAAGGAGACCATTATGCGCGGTGAAGACGGAATCAACCACGATTTAGCAACCTTCAGGGGCTTCTGGTCGCAGGGAAGAACCTTCTCCTTATCGATGAAGATTTCATTTTAAATCTTATCTTAGCATCGAAAACCCAGCTAAAACCGGATGGAAAGACAAATTTTAAGTACCAGCGAAAAAGCGCTTTTTTTCAATCTTGATGAAACCACCTATGGCGTATTCGCCGAAATTGGCGGAGGCCAGGAGGTTTCGAGGGCATTTTTTCAGGCGGGAGGCGCTTCAGGCACGATTGCCAAAACCATTTCGGCTTACGACAAGCAATACAGCGATGTGCTATACAGCGAGCAGGTAAAAAGCAAACGCTATGTTTCGCAGCAGCGGCTCGAAGAGATGCTGAAATGCGAATACGACCAGTTGGTTGGCGTACTGCAGGGCAAAAGAGAAAAGCCCACCCGCTTTTTTGCCTTTGCCGATACCGTTTCCATCATCAACTACCGGAAGGACAACATCAGCCATGGCTGGATCGGCTGTCGCTTTCAGCTGGAGCACGACGATGAGCCCAACGAGGTAATCATCCATGTGGAACTTCACGAAAAAGATGCGCTGCTCCAGCAAAACACGCTGGGGATTGTTGGGGTGAACCTGATTTACGCCTGTTATTACCACCACGAGAAGCCGAACACCTTCCTGAAATCGCTGATGGATAACCTCTCAACCGACCGTTTGGACATCACCATGATCAGGATGAGCGGCCCGCAACTCTCGTATGTGGATAACCGCCTGCTGGCCGTACAGCTGGTAAAAAACGGAATGACCAGCGCCATCATGTTCGACCGGTATGGTATGGTGCAGGAGCCCGGCGATATGCTTTACAAAAAGAATGTGCTGGCTTTCAGGGGAAGCTTCAGGCCCATTACCTATGCCGGGGTTGACATCCTGAAATCCAGTTACATGATTTTCAAGCGCGACGAGGATTACGATAAAGACAACACACTGTCGTTCTGCGAGATAACACTGCACAACCTGGTGTCGCAGGATGAGGACAGCCTGGATGAACGCGACTTCCTCGACCGGGTTGACCTGCTCAACGGTATGGGGCAGAATGTGATGGTTTCCAGCTACCGTGAATTTTACAAACTGGTAGCCTTCTTCTCAGGGTTCAGAATCAATAAATTAAGGATTGTGATCGGGGTTGACACCCTGGAAAAAGTCTTCGACAGATCGTATTACACCTCACTGAAAGGAGGAATTCTCGAGGCGTTCGGGATGCTGTTTGCCGAAAACATGAAAATGTATGTATATCCTTCCATTGATGAGAAAACGGGAAAAATCAGGCATTCACCGGATATGGTGATGCCCGAGGATATTTCCTACCTTTACCGGCATCTGATGGCCGCCCGTAAAATCCTGGATATCACCGACATCAACGAGAAGCATCTCTCCATCTTTTCCCCTATGGTTCTGGACAGAATCAACCGCAAGGATCCGTCGTGGGAAGAACTGGTACCGGTATATGTTGCCAACAGGATAAAAGAGAAAAAGCTTTTCGGCTATCAGGAATAGCCAACGACTTTACAGGGCTTTTATCACTTTGTCCATAATTTCGGTTACCTCACAGGCGAACTCTTTCAGTTCATCGTTTCCTGTGCGTTCGAGGCTTACTTTCGGGTTGATGGCCGCCACTTCCGTTTTTCCGTCGCCCAGATCATATACAATCACATTACAGGGCAGCAACAGGCCGACTTTACTGTCTTTCGACAAAACCTGGTGGGCATATGCGGGTTTGCAGGCGCCAAGAATCCTGTATTTCTTAAAATCAACGCCAAGTTTTTCCTTAAAGGTATCCTGAACATTTATCTGGGTGATGATACCGAAACCATGTACTTTCAGTTCGGCTGTTACCTTCTCTACAGCCTCTTCAACCGTGCAGTTGAGTGTTTTAGCAAAATAGTAGTTCATTTCCGTGAATATTAAACCTTTGATGTAAAACCAGAATTCAGTCCATTTGTTCAGAATTATGTAGATATGCATAAGTGTTAATCTTTTCTTTCTTATATTTGACAGATTATTCGCGATGGAATCAACCATACAAATACCCGAAAGGCAGGCCGGATGACAGCAAGG
>LUZO01000239.1 GCA_001603685.1 Bacteroidales bacterium Bact_23 | reverse complement strand
TTTCCAAAGACAATAGACGAGTATTCGCAATATAAAACACTCACAACTGATTTGGTTAATAGTAGGAACAAAAGAATCTTAGAAAGTATATAAAAATGCCAGCCGCCAATAATCAGGGCTTTAACGAATGCAGTTCACGGAATTGCGTTTTAAGCCTCTGTTGAACTGAAGCTTCGCTCAGCCCGAGTGCTTCAAGTTTGTGCAGGATTTCTGTCTATGGGTTTTCAATCGGAAGGCGTGAGGCGGGTAAAAGGAGTTTGCAGACTCCTTTTTATGTTTTGGGGCGGTACATGTTTGATGCAACGGGATGTTTTGCGCCTGAATAACCGGCCTGTTTTGCGTCAGGCAGGGTGAAGTTTTCCATTTGAATACTTTTTTGCAAATGTACAGCTTGTCGCTCGCACGGAATTTTCGGTTGTAAATCCCGCCCGTCGCCAAGCGAGACAGAAGTACCCCAACCCCTTACTCCTTTACTTGCTATCCCCTCCCCTTTTCCGGCAAATAAACCTTTGGCAGCAAATCCTGCCGGAAAACTGCCTTTCAAAAACAGCCTCATTCCGAAAACTCTTTATAACTTTACCCGCTGTATCATCCACAAAACCATCCAATGAAAAAGACCTTTATTTTTCTTCTTATTCTGCCGCTGGCACTGGTTTTCTCCTGTTCACCGGCAGCAAAAAAAGTAAAAGAACTGCCGCGGGTTGCCATCTGCGGCCTGGCCATTGAATCGAGCACCTTTTCGCCGGCTCAGTCCGATGAAGCTGCTTTCCGCGTAAGGCGCGGCGAGGAGGTTTTCACCTACTACCCTTTCCTCTCGCCCGATTCGGCTGACCGTGGCAGGGCCGAGTGGTTCCCTACCCTCAGGGGGCACGCCATTCCGGGAGGCATTGTAACCCGCGAGGCGTATGAAAAGCTGGTAAATGAGACCCTGGAACTGCTGAAGGCAAACCTGCCGTACGACGGAATATTTTTCGATATCCATGGCGCCATGAGCGTTGTCGGTCTGGATGACCCGGAAGGCGATTTCATCATCCGCATCCGCGAAGTGGTTGGCAAGGAGCCCGTTATCTCCACCTCCATGGACCTTCACGGAAATGTGAGCCGGCGGCTTGTCGAAAACACCGACCTGATTACCTGCTACCGCCTTGCCCCACACGACGATGCCCTTGAATCGAAGCAGCGGGCGCTTGAAAACCTGCTCGACCGGCTGGAGAGCGGCAAGGGGAAACCGGCCTGGAAAGCGTGGATACCGGTACCCATCCTGCTTCCCGGCGAAAAAACCAGCACCCGCATCGAGCCGGCAAAAAGCCTTTATGCAAAGGTAGATCCCATCACCAAACGCGACGGCATAATTGACGCCGCCATCTGGATTGGCTACGCCTGGGCCGACGAGCCCCGCAATCAGGGAGCCGTGGTGGTTACCGGCGATGATAAGGAAGCGGTTGCAGGCGCAGCCGAAGAGCTGGCCACCTCATTCTGGAATGTAAGAAACGAGTTTGAATTTGTGGCGCCGGTAGCTCAGTTGGATGAATGCCTTAATATGGCTGTTGCAAGCAAGGTGCATCCCTTTATCATCAGCGATATGGGCGACAATCCGACAGCCGGCGGCGCCGGCGATGTTACCTGGACGCTGACCGAAATTTTGAAACGCCCCGAATTCAAAAAAGAGAACGGCCCCTCACTGATTTACGCCTCACTGCCCGGACCCGACCTTGTGGAGAAAGCCGTTGCAGCCGGAGTTGGCAATGTAGTGGAAGGCTTTGCCGGCGCTGAGGTGGATAACCGCTATGCACCGCCACTGAAGCTGAAAGGCATTGTAAAGGCCATTGAGCACGGCGATCCCGCAGCGGAAACCGAAGTGGTGGTACAGGTGGGCAGCGTAAAGGCCATTGTAACCAAAAAGCGTAAACCCTATCACTACGAAAAGGACTTCACCAATCTCGGGTTGAATCCCCGCGAAACCGATATTGTGGTGGTAAAGATCGGATATCTGGTACCCGAGCTTTACGATATGCGCGCCGACTGGATTATGGCGCTCACCCCCGGCGGTGTGGATCAGGATCTGGAGAGGCTGAATTACAAGCGCATCGAAAGGCCGATGTTCCCCTTCGACAAGGATATGGCCGACCCCGACCTGAAAGCAATTCTGGTAAAATCATCCGACGAAGTGTAAAGCGAACCGGAACAAAACTTCCGGACCAAGCTTTCTGATACAGAAAACAGGGTATGATTTGCTCATTCCCTGTTTTCTTTTTATACAAGATATCAAAAAAACTATATATTTGCATCTGTCAAAACAACGGAAATCATGATTCCCGAAAAATTCTACGAAGTTCTGAAATACGAAGGTGTGGTAGCCATTGGCACCCGGAGCGGCGAAGGCTTTCATATGGTAAACACCTGGAACAGCTACCTGACGGTAACCGCCGACGGCAGAATAACCGGCCCGGTGGGCGGAATGCGGAAAACGGAAGCAAACCTCGCCCTGGACAATAACATCCTGATGACCCTTGGAAGCCGCGAAGTACAGGGCTTCAACTCAAAGGGAACCGGATTTCTGATTACCGGAATCATGGCTTTCATAACCGAAGGGAAAGAGTTTGAAACCCTGAAGCAGAAATTTCCCTGGGCAAGGGCAATGTTCGAAATCAGGCCCGGGTCGGTTACCCAGACGCTCTGATGCAGCATCAATCCTGATCAATTCATTTATTCGTCCTTGTCCTTTAACCAAATAAAAAATGGTTAAAGCGCAATGCAATGCCTTTCTCTCCGGTTAATGGCCAGCCCTTTCTGCGCGGGCTGGGAGTTGTTGAAATGTCGCTTGTAATTATATTCAGCCAATACGGAAATTCAAACCAGGAAGGTTTGAGCATTACCCTTTTGTATCGGATTTTCGAATTCTGGCTGCCTTTGGCGTTGGGTATTGTTGCTTTTGCCCGTTACGGTAAGGAAATCCTGGTTCGGATCATGCCTCCGGTTTTTATTTTCGCCCTTGGAGTTGTCAATCTGGTGTCGGCCTCTACCCTGCCCATTGCGGAGCGCTGGAGGCAGTTGTCGCTGTTTATTCCGCTTGAAGCGCTGCACATCTCAAACCTGATGACAGTTGTGATGGGCATTGCGCTCCTGCTGACTTCGGTGTATCTGATCAGAGGATTTAAAACCGCATGGATTCTTGCCATGATTTTCAGCGCCCTTTCAATTTTCAGTCACATAGGCAAAGGGTTTGATATTGAAGAGGCCATATTTGCCGTTTTTGTAATTATTATGCTGGTATTCAGCCGAAAACAATACTTCATCGTATCTAATATCAGATGGCTGAAAATCAGCATTAAAACATTTTTAATCTTTTTGGGAACGGTAATTATTTTCGACATTATTTCATTTTACATCAGCCACAAAGCCAATTTCGGCATTGACTTCACCTGGAAACAGTCGGTTTATTACACCCTGAGGAGCTTTTTACTCTTCCCGGGCAATCAGTTGCAAACCCAGACTCACTTTGCCACTCAGCTTCTTTATCTCACCCGCTTTTTGGGATTCCTGTCATGGCTTTTGCTTTTATTCGCACTTTTCAGGCCGGTAAGATTCAGCAAGGAAAAAAGTACGGATAGCATAAAAAAAGCGGAAGAGTTATTGCTCAGTTATGGCAAATCATCAAACGATTTTTTCAAAATTCAACCAGATAAAGAACTCTATTTTTCAGAACAATATTCTGCCTTTGTCTCGTTCAGAACGGCTCAGAATTTTGCAGTTGTGCTTGAAGAGCCGGTGTGTGAGGATAAGGACAAAGCATTGGTCATTAACGAGTTTGAATCGTATTGCCGGAAACAGAGCCTGAAACCAATCTATTACAGGGTTTCTGAAAACAGCCTGTCCGTTTACCGGGAAGCCGGCAAAAAGTCTATAAAAATAGGACAGGAAGCAATTGTTGATGCTGCAAATTTTTCGCTGGAAGGCAAAGATAAAAAATCGCTCCGCAATGCCATTAACTCCCTTGAAAAGAAGCAATTCACCATAAAGGTATATATGCCGCCTCATACCGGAACATTTGTTGATGAATTGAAAAAGGTTTCCGATGAATGGCTTAAGGTATTTGACAAAAAGGAGCTGGTATTTTCGCAGGGCATGTTCGATGCAGAGGCGCTCAGAATGCAGCCTGTGATAGCTGTTGAGGATCCGAATGGTGAAAAAGTCTCGTTTCTGAACATAATTCCCGATTACGCACCCGGCGAGTGCACCTATGATTTGATAAGGCGAACGGAAAATTCCCCTGGCGGTTGTATGGATGCAATGATAATCAGGCTTATTGAGTATGCTGAAAACAACGGTTTTACATCGGTAAATATGGGACTGGCGCCACTGTCCGGCATTCAGACCCCGGGCAATACTGCAGAGCAAATCATGCTGTTCGCTTCTCAAAAGATCGGATCATTGAAACACTTTCATTCATTGCAATTTTTCAAGGAGAAGTATGCCAGTGTCTGGGAAAACAAGTATCTGATTTTCAGCAATGATTTTGAATTATTGCAAATTCCGTCAGCACTGCACGAGGTGATGAAGCCAGTCACTTAGCCCGGAAATCATACGAATTGTATTTCCAACCGGTATTATCCATCATTCGGGAAACCGCCGCAACGAACATAAAAAAAAAGGCCTGCATTCGCAGACCTTTTTTTTGTTCAACTGACAACATTTCAGCTGTTTATATTCGTTATTACAGCTTTCTCCCTTCCTCAAGCATGCAGTTGTAACCCTTTACTACCGGGCGCATCGAGAATGAGAGTTTCTGATGGCCGGCTTTCAGGCGGTACTCCTCCATAGGTCCGGGGCCGCAGCTTCCGCCGCCGAGTCCGAGATGTTCGGCGTCGATGGTGATGATGGTTTCCTTGCGGGTAACCAGTTCGTAAGGATGGTTGGCTTTTTCAAGATCGAGCGGCAGGTGGTGCAATGCACTGAAATCCATCTTTCCTTTGCCGACAAACTCAATGCCCACGCCTCTTCTGTCGGTAACGGCAAACCATCTTACATCGCAGCGGTTGCCCATATCCTGCGGGCGGATATAATCTTCGGTCATCTCGCTTACCTGCTTGTTGTACAGCCCGATCAGCGCTGACTCCTTGCGGTCGCGGTAGTTTTCATGAGGGCCGGCTCCCAGCCAGGTTACCTCTTCGAAACCTTCGGGCATTTCCATGATAATGCCAATTTTGGGCAGCAGCCAGCTTACATTCTGGGGGTCGATATCAACCTCCACATCCACGCGGCCATCGGCTGTAATCACATAAACATAGCGCGAATCCGCCGTAAAGCCCTTGGGCGATTTCGAAGCAATATCAATGCTTACCCTCACCTTATAATCTGACTCCTGCTTCACATCAAACGACTTCACACTGTGGCTGAGCGAGTGAAGCTGCATATTCTGCCACACCGGGCCGGGGCCGCCGCCAAAGACATAGTCATTGTCAACCGGAGCCCTGAAGAGATTGGTTTGTGGTCCTGAAACTCTTGCCGTAGTGGTGGTATCCCACCATACCAGCCTGGTTTCAGGCTTAATGCCGTAAATGGCAGCCGGATCGGTTTTAATCAGGGCAACCTCATCGTAATACCAGTTGGCGATGGTTCCCGCCTTGCGGCTGAATGCCACCCTGAAGTTCTTTCCCTTCACGCAAACATAATCTTCGTGCTCGTTAATGGTAAGCTTAAACTGGGCGGAATATTCCGGAGTTGCCGCCTCAGCCTTTGGCACACTGTAAGGCACCGACAGTTGCTCATAAGCCACGGTATATCCGCGTTTTGCCCATTTCTCATCCTTTTTCAGCTGCAGATACAGATTAAGGAAATACTCCCTTCCGGGCTTCAGCCGGGGTTTCTGATAATCGAGTTTCAGTTTCGCGGTTTCACCGGGAGCCACATTGGCGGTAAAATCGCCCGACTGGATTGCCACGCCGTCTTCGAGCAGTTCCCATACGCCCTTATATTTGTTCAGGTTCACGAACGCATTGCGGTTTAGCACCTCTATCTCACCCTGAAGCAGATTCACGGCGGTAAATTCGGCATTCTGATAAATGCGTTTCACCTCCTCCATTTTCGGGGTAATTTTTCTGTCGGCAGTGGTAAGTCCGTTTGCACAGAAATTCCAGTCGGTGGGGCGGTCGCCGAAGTCGCCGCCGTATGCCAGGAAGTATTCTCCCGGTTTTCCGGGAATCTCCTTATAGATTGCCTGGTCGGCCCAATCCCAGATACAGCCGCCAATCAAACGGGGGTACTTGTAGATTGCCTCCCAGTACTCCTTCAGGTTACCCACTGCATTTCCCATCGCATGGGCATATTCGCACATAAAGAAGGGCTGCTCCAGATCCTTCTGGCCCTCGTTGTTCACCCAGACCACATCGGGATACATTACTGAGTAAACATCGGTAACATCATTATACCGCTCATAATGAATGGGGCGGCTGGGGTCGCGTTTCCTGATGGCGGCGGATGTTGCATCGAAATTGATGCCGGGGCCGGCCTCATTACCCATCGACCACATGATGATGGAAGGATGGTTTTTATCGCGTTCAATCATATTCAGGTTACGGTCGATGTGGGCCTGCTGCCAGCTTTTCACATGGCCGAGCGATTCCTTTCCATAGCCCATTCCGTGTGTTTCAACATTGGCCTCGTCAATTACATAAAGGCCGAAGCGGTCGCAAAGGGTATAAAGGAATGGATCATTGGGGTAATGAGCCGTTCGTACCGTATTGATATTAAACTGCTTAAACATCTTAATATCCGTGATTAACGACTCGCGCGATACGCTGCGGCCATCATACGGATCGATATCGTGGCGGTTTATACCCTTTATCTTGATGCTCTTTCCGTTTACCCAGAACTGCTTGTCTTTGACTTCAATCTTTCTGAAACCAAAGTCGGTGTGCTGAACCATAAGATTGTTTCCGGCGGCATCGCGGGTAACGATCAGGACTTTGTACAGATTTGGCTCTTCGGCCGACCACAGTTTCGGATTCTTTATCGTACTCTTCAGTATCACGGGAGCCTTTCCGGCTTTCGAAGGATTCACCTCAAAGCTAAAGAGCGGCGGTGTATCGCCCGGTTCCTCGTTGAAGGGGAACATATATACATCCACAAACTGATTTCCCTTGAAATTGTGGTTTACAAAATTCATTTCCATGGTCAGTTCAGCGCTGCTGAAATCCTCGTTCAGATCGGCTTTCAGCCAGTAATCGCGCAGATAGAGGCGGGGTACGGACAACAGATAGACATCGCGGTAAATTCCGCTGATTCTCCAGTAATCCTGGTCTTCCATATAGCTGCCGTCGCTCCACTGATACACCTCAACGGCGATTATATTCACTCCGCTTTTCACATAATCGGTGATGTCGAACTCGGCAGGCAGGCGGCTGTCTTCGCTGTAGCCCACCTTTTTGCCGTTTACCCACAGATACATGGCGCTCTCAACTCCGGCAAAGTGCAGCAGCGTCCTTCTGCCGTCGAACTCCTGCGGCAGCGTAAACTCGCGTACATAGGAGCCAACGGGATTGGGATATTTGTACTTGGTGTAATTTTCCGGAACCGGCTCCATAATGTAGGGCGGTTTGGCGGCGTGCGGGAAGGTAACATTGGTATAGATCGGATAGCCGTACCCCCTCAGTTGCCAGCTTGAAGGCACATCGATGTCATCCCACCAGGTTACATCGTAATCCGGTTTGTAGAACTCCTTTGGGCGAAGATCAGGGTGTTTCACCCAATTGAACTTCCAGGTGCCGTTCAGGTTCAGGTAGAAGGGCGACTCGCTCCACACCTCGTTCAAAGCCTGCGACCTGGTTGCATAGGGCATCCAACTGTTGCGGGCCTTTTCCCGGTTTATGTAATTGATGGTTTCATTTTCCCACTCAGGGCGCTGCGAAAACAGCATAACCGGAAGCAAAATCAGCCCGATTGCCAGCAAACTTAGTCTCTTCATGGTTTTTGTTTTATTTATGATGCAAACTTAATAATAATTTTTATAAAGTCGAACTTAATTC
>LUZO01000238.1 GCA_001603685.1 Bacteroidales bacterium Bact_23 | reverse complement strand
AGAATTACCCTTCCGGATGAAATGAAGCCTTTTATGAATGACACCATGAAAGTGTATGTCTGGAACCCGGAGAAAAAGAACTTGAAAATCAAATCATTAACTATAATAACTGAAAAAATTTCCGGCTGATGCGCAAGCTTTTGAGCATAGCTTTCAAATAAAAAGCAGAACCGTCCGTTATAAACCTGCCGGAGAAATTAAAACGATGAAAATGAAACAATTTTTACGACTACCGTTTCCTGTAATTATGCTTTTACTGCTGCTCGCTTCGTGTCAGCACGAAAAGACTGAGAATTATCCCAACGGCAAGGTTAAATCCATCCGCGAATTCCGGGGCAAAAAGCCGCACGGCACCAGCACCTGGTTTTATGTAAACGGCAGCAAGGAGCTTGAAATCGAATTCAAGAACGGCGAGCCCGACGGCAAAGCCACCCGCTGGCACTACAACGGGCGCAAGGAACTGGAAGAGACCTATAAAAACGGAAAACGCAACGGCCTGGCCACAAGCTGGAACGACCAGCGGATAAAAACAGAGGAGAAGACCTACCTGAACGACACCCTTGACGGCGTTTACCGGCTTTATCATGAGAACGGAACGCTGATGATTGAAGGCTATTACAAAAAAGGGATGTACGACGGCGAATGGACCTACTACAACGAACACGGATTCAAAATCGGCGACGGCACCTATAATATGGGTACCGGTGTTCAGCGGGCCTACCACCTGAACGGGAAACTGTGGAAGGAGATTCCCTACCGAAACAATATGCGAAACGGCGAAGAAAAGACCTATAATCAGCAGGGTGAACTGGTTGAAACCGTCACCTACATCGACGATGCGCCTGTAAGTTCATCCGATCTGTAACAACTGTCGGAACAGGGGCATTCATACTTTTTTCCGATATAATCCAAAGTGGAGTAAACGGTCTGAAAAAGAAAAAATTAGCTTTTTAAAACCGCATTTGAAAAAGGAAAAAAAACTTTTTGCTTTAATTTGGAAATATCAATTTTTATAGCATAACTTTGCCCTGTTAAATTGTTAACATTACAACAAAATTCACATAATTATCAACCTAAAACATCCTGAAGATGAATCTGGAAAAAATCATGTCCGACCTGGAAAAAAGACATCCGGGTGAAGTTGAGTACTTGCAAGCAGTACGCGAGGTTCTCGAATCCATTGAAGAGGTTTACAACGAGAACCCTCAGTTTGAGTCAGCAGGCATCATTGAGCGCATCGTTGAGCCTGACAGAATTTTAACTTTTAAAGTTCCCTGGGTTGATGACAATGGCAAGGTACATGTAAACATTGGATACCGTGTTCAGTTCAACGGAGCCATCGGACCTTACAAAGGCGGAATCAGGTTCCATCCGAGTGTTAACCTCAGCATCCTGAAATTCCTGGGATTTGAGCAGATTTTCAAGAACAGCCTTACCACACTGCCTATGGGTGGTGGTAAAGGTGGTAGTGATTTCGACCCGAAAGGCAAATCAAACGGCGAAATCATGCGTTTCTGCCAGAACTTCATGCTTGAATTATGGAGAATCATCGGACCCGAGACCGACATTCCCGCAGGTGATATCGGCGTTGGTGGCCGCGAAATCGGATACATGTACGGTATGTACAAGAAACTCGCTTTCGAACACACCGGAGTTCTTACTGGAAAAGGCCGTAACTGGGGTGGCAGCATCATGAGGCCCGAAGCTACCGGTTTTGGTTCAGTATATTTTGCTGAAGAGATGCTCAGAACAAAAGGAACCGACTTTAAAGGCAAAACCGTTGCAGTCAGCGGATTTGGCCAGGTTGCCTGGGGCGCTGTTTCAAAAATCGCCGAACTGGGTGGTAAAGTTGTTACCATTTCAGGCCCCGACGGATACATCCATGATCCGAACGGAATCTCCGGCAAGAAGATCGACTATATGCTTAAACTGAGGTCATCGAATCAGGATATCGTTGAACCTTACGCCGCTGAATTCCCCGGCTCAACTTTCCATAAAGGAAAACGCCCCTGGGAAGTTAAGTGCGACGTTGCGATGCCCTGCGCTACCCAGAACGAACTCAACCTCGAGAACGCTCAGGCGCTCATCGCCAATGGCGTAATGTGCGTTGCTGAAGGTGCAAACATGCCCTGTACCCCCGAAGCAATCAACCTGTTCATTGAGAAGAAGATCATGTTCGGCCCCGGTAAGGCCGTTAACGCAGGTGGTGTTTCAACTTCAGGTCTCGAAATGACCCAGAACACCATGAAGCTGAGCTGGACCAAGGAAGAGGTTGACCTCCGCCTCCACCAGATTATGAAAGACATCCACGAGCAGTGCGTAAAATATGGCACACAGCCCGACGGATATATCAACTATGTTAAGGGCGCTAACATTGCCGGCTTCCTCAAAGTTGCCAACGCAATGGTTGACCTCGGAGTTGTATAATCTGCTGAAAGCAATATTTCAGATCCAAAAAACAGTTCCGGCGATTGCCGGAACTGTTTTTTTTATCCGGTTAAAAACCTGACCCAGGCCTTTTTTTTAACTGAAAGCGAGTCTGTAAAGCACCCCGCAAATCTTCTGTTATTATACCCGTGATAAATCCAAAAAAAACACTTTCACAGCCGGTTAAATAAGCTTAAAATG
>LUZO01000237.1 GCA_001603685.1 Bacteroidales bacterium Bact_23 | reverse complement strand
ATAGATAGCATGGGCATCTTTGGGTATCTGGATTGGATGGCAGACAGCACAATAGTTGTAACAGGCTCTTTTGAAGTTTGGGTTAGTTGGCCGCAAAAAAGAACACCTTCTGATGTATCAATAATTGATACATTGGGTAATGTTCTTTATCAACGAATACTTCTTGATGATTATTGGGGTTCGGCATACAGAGTAACTACCACACGAGACAATAAAATTCTTGCCACCGGCGGCGCCGATGCAGAAAATCCCTATGGGCCACAAGGCAATACATTTCTTTTTAAACTCACCTCCACCCTTGAGGATGATGTTTATGACCCTACCCCGCGGGTATATGATTACGCCTGCCCGGGTGGCGTAATACCGCACGATACCATAGGCATGGAGCAATGCGATGTTGTGGTAAGCGCCGCCCACCTTGCCACCCTACCCGATGTAGCGGTAATGGAGGTTTTCCCAAATCCGGTTAGCGATGTGTTTTATGTGCGCCTGCCGGAGTTTATTGCCATCCGCAACAACAACAAAGGCTTAAAAACTGCCCTTTACCAAAGCAACTACCAGCAACAAAGCATTCTGCAGGTATTTGACCTGAACGGAAGGTTTATTACCGAACAAAAACTTACCCAGGGTCAGCTTGTTGCGGAATTCAATGCTTCGCACTGGCCATCTGGAATGTATTTGCTCAGGTTAGTTTATAAAAACAAAACTGTAGGCAGCGCAAAGGTGCTGAAGTGAAACCGGGAATAGCATCAATCCTGCTCCGGCTAAACTATGGCAGGTGTTGGGCTAAAGCCCGTGCAGGTTCAGGATTACCTCATACCCGCGGGCTAAAGCCCGGGGATATGAACCGTATGGCNNCTGGAGGATGCGCCGGAGTGATGAACCGCCCGGCCTCTAACCCCGGGCTTTAGCCCGGGGTAGAAGCGGTGCCCTGCCATAACCGGCTTTAGCCGAAAAAACAGGGAGCAGGTGTAGGGCTAAAGCCCGTGCAGGTTCAGGTTTACCCCATACCCGCGGGCTAAAGCCCGGGGATATAAATCGCATGGCCTTGCCACCGGGCTAATTCCCTGAGTTATGAATCGTATCGCCTAGCCATCGGACTGCTATTCCGGGGTTATGAGCTACATAGCCACGCCATCTGGAGGATGCGCCGGAGTGATGAACCGCCCGGCCTCTAACCCAGGGCTTTAGCCCGGGGTAGAAGCGGTGCCCCACCAAAACCGGCTTTAGCCGAAAAACCAGGGAGCAGGTGTTGGGCTAAAGCCCCTGGAGGTTCAGGATTACCTCATACCCGCGGGCTAAAGCCCGGGGATATGAACCGTATGGCCTTGCCATCGGGATGCTATTCCGGGGTTATGAATCGCATGACCTTGCCACCGGGATGCCATTCCGGGTTATGAGCTGCATAGCCACGCCATCTGGAGGTTGCGCCGGAGTGATGAACCGCACAGCCTCTAACCCAGGGCTTTAGCCCGGGGTAGAAGCCTACACCTCCCGCTTCACCACCTCGATGGTGAAATTGGCTGCAAGTGCTGCCAAAGCGCCCACTGCTGCCAGTACCGGTGCGGCAATCGCCCCGATAACACCAATGGTTACCGGAATTTCGAGATAAACATGCCCCTCGTCATTTTTTACAATAATACGGGAGATGTTCCCCTGGTGAAGCAGCTCTTTAATCCTGGCAAGCAGTTCTTCACCCTTAACCTTAAATTCGTTTCTTGTTTCCATTTGCTTCAATCCTGACTTTATGTATTCAACGATATATTAAACGCCGGATAGTGAATCCGGTTACAAATTTTCTGAAGAATAAGTCATCGGCAAGGCCGTATTTGGTTTAAAATCGTAGCTTTGTATTCGGTTTCCGGCAAAAAACAACCGGAAAAGTGATTTGATGAAGCGATACAGCATACTGTTATTTTTGCTTCCGGGCCTGATTTTTGGCTCATGCCTCAATCAATCCGGAGAAACTGACGGCAGGACGACAATTACCGTCAGCACCCTTCCGCAGAAGACATTTGTGAGCAGGATTGCCGGCGATAACTTCGATATAAATGTACTGATTCCTGAGGATGGTAACCATGAAACCTATGAACCGACTGCGAAGCAGATGGTTGAAACCGGGAAATCGGTTGCCTATTTCAAGCTCGGTTATCTGGACTTTGAGCTTAACTGGCTGGGTAAAGTGGCGCAAAGCTATCCCGATATCCGGTTTTTCGACACCTCGGAAGGGCTTGACCTGATTCGCGGACAAGAGGTTCAACATGGCGACCACACCCATCCCGGCGGCATCGATCCTCACATCTGGCTGTCGGTTTCAGCGGCAAGGGTTCAGGCTAAAATCATCATGAAGGGATTGTCGGAACTCGATCCAGAAAACAGCAGTTTCTACGAAGCCAACTATGAAGCGTTTCTGGCTGAACTTGACGATCTGGATATCAGCATCCGCAGGATCATCGGCGAAAGCGGGGTAAAAAGCTTTATGATTTATCACCCTTCGCTCGGCTATTTTGCAAGGGATTACGGTCTTGAACAGATAGCCATTGAGCAGGAGGGCAAGGAACCGAGTCCGCGTTACATGAAGCAACTGATTGAAACCGCCGGGGCGGAAGGCATTAAGGCCATTATCGTTTCGAACCAGTTCAACAAACAGAGCGCCCTGACCCTGGCCGGACAACTGAATGCCAGGGTGGAGGAGTTCAACCCCGTTTCGCCCGACTGGGAAGAGAATATGCTGGATATTGCCGCGAAAATTGCCGCATCGAACCGTTAACCGCGAAAACAAGCCATGTCTGACATCATAGAGATACGCAATGCCAGTGCCGGATACGGGGATGAGATTATTCTTCATCACATTAACCTGACCATCCGCGATGAGGACTATATCGGAGTAATCGGCCCGAACGGAGGCGGGAAAACCACGCTCGTTAAGCTGATACTCGGATTAATCCCGCCTCTTCAGGGCGAAGTGATTTACCGCGACGGATACCTTAACAGCCTGATAGGCTACCTTCCGCAAACCAGCCGGAACGACCGGAGCTTCCCGATTTCAGTCAGCGAAGTGGTACTCTCCGGGCTGATGTCGTCGCGACCGGGAGTTAAGCGTTTTAACCGCAAGGATAAGGCCAGGGCTATGGAGGTAATGGAGATGATGGGCATAGCCGGCCTCCGGAAAAAAAGCATAGGCGAGCTTTCGGGCGGACAAATGCAGCGTGCCTTCCTGGGCCGTGCAATTATTTCGGAGCCGCGGCTGCTGATTCTCGATGAACCGAATACCTTTGTTGACAACAAATTCGAGCACGACCTTTATGAACTGCTCCGGAATCTCAACAAAAAGATGGCCATTCTGATGGTTTCGCACGATGTGGGAACGATAACCTCCTATGTGAAAACGATAGCCTGTGTAAACCGCAACCTGCATTATCACCCGTCGAACATCATTACGCAAACGCAGCTTGCCTCATACAACTGCCCGATTCAACTGATTACCCACGGCGAAGTGCCGCATACCGTACTTGCCGAACATCATCACAACCACAAACATGACTGAAACCGTTTTTCACCTTTTTCAATATGAATTCTTCCGCAACGCGGTATGGGCAGCGCTGCTTGCCAGCATCACCTGCGGCATTGCCGGAAGCTATATTGTGGCACGGCGCATGGTTTTTATCTCAGGGGGAATTACCCACGCTTCGTTTGGCGGAATAGGCATTGCCTATTTTCTGGGAATGAATCCCGTTGCGGGGGCGGCGGTATTCAGCGTGCTTTCGGCGCTTGGAATCGAATATATGTCGGGCAAAACCAATGTACGCGAAGACTCGGCAATTGGCATACTTTGGTCACTGGGAATGGCACTGGGGATTATTTTTGTCTTTATGACTCCGGGATATGCGCCCAATCTGATGTCGTATCTTTTCGGAAGCATCCTCACCGTAAGCCACACCGATCTGTGGCTGATGCTGGCGCTGGCACTGGTAATCGTACTGTTTTTCACCCGCTTTTATCACACCATTCTGTTTATCTCGTTCGATGAAGAGTATGCCCGTTCGCACCACATCAATGTAAACCTGTTCAAATATATCCTGATCAGCCTGGTTGCCCTTACCATTGTAATGAACATCAGGGTAGTGGGCATTATTCTGGTCATCTCATTTCTGACAATTCCGCAATCAGCGGCCAACCTGTTTACCAAAAACCTGAGCACCATGATGATCTATTCAATCATCATCAGCGTTATCGGTTCAATGTCGGGAATTGTAATCTCCTATTATCTGGACATCCCGTCGGGAGCAACCATTATTTTCGCCTTTGTCGTACTGTTTGGCATCGCCAAAGGGTTGCTAACCATAAAAACTTCAAGGGGGATAAAACGGGAGATCAAACGGCAGGATGAACTTGAAAAACAGCATTAGATGCCGGCCGGGCTGGCCGGCTCCTGTTTTCATTGAAAAAGGTTTTGAAAAAGCGGGGAGCTATTTTTCGGCCTGAGTGCCGTTATTGCCGCTGTTTTCAACAAACCGGCCAACAACTTCCAGCAGTTGCTTCAGTTTAATCGGTTTCCAGATGTAAGCGCTGCAGCCCGACTCAATGCACTTCAGCTCCTCTCCTGCCACATTATAAGCCGATTGAGCAATTACGGGCAGATTGGGGCGAAATTGCCTTATCTCAGCGGTTGCAGCATAACCGTCCATATCGGGCAGTTTAATATCCATCAGCACCACATCTATATCAGGATTATTCCGGCAAAAGTCAATACTTTCCTTTCCACTGACGGCTCTTTCAACATTGATTCCGGTTCTCAGCAATGCAGACCTGATATAATTAAAGTGGACATCAAGGTCTTCCACCACCAGGATTGTGCTGGTCTCCCAGTTCATACTGAAAGTCGTGCTGTTTCCGCCCCTTTCTCCCAATCCGGCGCCTGTATCCGGGTTGTAGGGTATGCGAAAGGTAAACAGCGCTCCCATGCCGGGTTCGGAATCCACGGAAATATCGCCACCCAGAAGCTGAACGATGTGCCGAGAAATGGCCAGACCCAGCCCGGTGCCTCCCTGATGCCTTACCCCATAGCGGTTCTCCTGCCTGAAACGCTCGAAAATCACCTTCTTCCCCTCGTCGGATATACCGATTCCGGTATCCTGCACATAAAATACCAGATAATCGCCTTCGAGCCGGTAACCGTAGGTTATGCTGCCATTATCGGTGAACTTTACGGCATTCACCAGCAGGTTGGTCATTACCTGTTTCAGTCTGAACGGGTCGGTCAGGATGATGTCGCCGCCGGGCAGTTTGCTCAGCTCCCTGACCAGGGTGATGTGCTCCTTGCCTCTGGTTTTAAGCAGTTCGGCATGGGTAAGGTAAAGGTCGTCCATCATATCGCGCACATTGTAAGGCTCGAAGGTGACCATAAGCTGCCCCGCCTCAATTTTGGCGATGTCTATGATGTCGTTTATGAGGGTAAGCAGGGTTTCGCTTCCCTGATTGATGTGCTGGATAAACTCAACCCTCTCTTCGGGGGTAAGGTCTTCTTCGGCAAGCAGGCTGGAGAACCCCACGATGGAGTTCATCGGTGTGCGGATTTCGTGGCTCATATTGGCCAGAAACGCCGTTTTAAGCCTGTCGGCTTCTTCGGCTTTCTCCTTCGCCTCAATGTATTTCTGCTGCATCTCCTCCTTTTCGGTAACATCCCGGCTGATTCCCACAATTCCGATCGGATTTCCGGCACTGTCGTAGTTCAGAACCTTCAGGGTATCCATCAGGCGGCGCTCTCCGCCGGTATTGATGATCCACTCCTCGGTGCGCAGCGGAATACGGCTTGCGGCAACCTTTCTGTCAGCTTCATGGTACCCGTCTGCTATTTCCCTTGGATAAAAATCATAATCGTTTTTTCCGATAAGATCGCTCTCCTGCAGCCCCATATAACTGGCGAATGCTTTGTTGCAGCCAACGAAAGTGCTGTTCATATCCTTGAAAAAAATGAAGTCGGGGCTTGAGTCAATCAGCGATCTGAGCAACGATTGTTCCTTTATCAGTGATTTTCTTGCAGCAATCAGCTCATCGGTCATCATATTTACCGATTCGGCAAGCTCCCTGAATTCTGAAAACACCAGAGCCTCCTGATTGATCTCAATTTCTCCGAGGCTTGCCTTCCGGAAGTGCCGGTTGAAGACCAGGAATCCATGCGCCATCATTCGCGAAATCCATCGCAATATCATCCAGGTTAATATCAGGGCGATTAGAAGCGAAGCCAGTATTCTGACAATGGTTTCCTTGAGATTGGCTGCAAGCAGTGCCTTTTCCTCCTTAATGAAACCATCCGTCTCATTTTTATAGAAGCCGGCGCCTATTATCCACTCCCACTCTTTGATGGAGCCCAGGTAAGAAATCTTTTTCTCAAAATCGTCAGTAACAAGCCTTGCAAAATTATATTCTATGAAACCACTCCCTGATGATTTGTAAACCTCCAGTTGTTGTTTGAACACCTTTACCCAGTTTGTATCTCCGGCGGTATATATATCAAGCGGGGTACCATGTTTTTCGCCATTGGTTATCAGGGCCTGTCCCTCAGCGTTATTTACAAAAAAGTAACCATCGTTGCCAAACCTGACTTTTGAAAGATATTCAAGTATTCGTTGTTTCAGCCCCGACTCAAAATTATCCAGATAATCTTTCGAACCGATATACCAGCCATAGGGCATAAATTCCCTGATATAGGTACTTTTAAACAAAACAGAATCGTTGGGATTGTTTTTGGACTGAATGTAATAGTGAAGAAACCCCTGATCCATTTTTTTCAGCAGATTCACCTCATTCCTGACCACATAATTGCCAAAATCATCTTTATAATCAAGATAGGATTGATTCTCCCGGCATTTATCGCCGGAAATCAACACCGATACTCCCTGTGTTGTATAGATAAAGATATCAGCCGTACCGTTCGAAAAGCGTATTGGCCGGATGGCATCCTTGATCAGTTTTTCGATTTCGGCCCTCGATTTGGTGCTGCGATTTTCCAGATATATGTTATTGGCTATGTCGTAGGCTTCATCCACCCTGCTTTTCAGGCGATTACGCATATTTTCCTGAGTAAGGGAGCGGTTATAGTTTATGAAGTCTATAGCCCGGGTAACCTCGTTCTTAACGAGATCCTTTCTTCCTGCAATAAATTTCTCGGTTACCTCCTCGGTTTGCCTTCTGAAACGGCGGGTTTCAAGTGAGGTCCAGAGCAAACCGATAATAATAACAGAAACGACAGCCGCAGTCATGATTCCATAAAACAACTGGTCTGCTATGCTGTTTCGTTGAAAATATCTCTTTATCAGTTCTTTGAGTTTCAAGCTATCGGTAGTTTAGTCAGTTTTTTCAGTTTTTTCCCGCTTTGAACGATTTGTCATTTAGCGGAATCGGTTTTCACAAACGCAATATGCTTCCGATTATTCAATCAATGGCTTTTAACTTGTGCGCCACTTTTTCTGTAAATACCAACCGGGTATTTTCTATGCAGCAGTAAATCAAAAAATCAAGAAGGAACTTTTGCTTAATGCAAATTT
>LUZO01000236.1 GCA_001603685.1 Bacteroidales bacterium Bact_23 | reverse complement strand
GTCAACAACTTTACCTTTGAAATTTCACTGCGTTTATGAATATCTGTATCTTTGCGCCGCATTTAACACAGCATTTCCAAAATTTCTAAAATATTCAATTCCATGTCAAAACTCAACAACGATTTTGTCAACCGCCACAACGGGCCCAGGGCAAATGAAATTGCCGGAATGTTAAAAACCATTGGTGCTTCAAGTATTGATGCACTTATCGATGAGACCGTACCTTCGGCCATCCGCCTGAGCAAGCCGATGAATCTGCCTCCGGCGCTCAACGAGTATGAATACCTGATGCATCTGAAAAAACTGGGATCAAAGAACAAACTGTTCAAATCCTACATTGGAATGGGGTATTACAACACCATCACTCCTGGCGTTGTCCAGCGCAACATCCTTGAGAATCCGGGCTGGTACACCTCCTACACTCCCTATCAGGCCGAGATTTCGCAGGGGCGCCTCGAAGCATTGCTGATTTATCAGACCATGATCAGCGACCTTACCGGACTGCCTCTGGCCAATGCTTCGCTGCTCGACGAAGGAACTGCTGCTTCGGAAGCCATGCTTATGTTCTATTACTCGCGTCCGCGCGAAGCCGTAAAAGCCAATGCCGTACGCTTTTTCGTATCCGACAGGCTGTTCCCGCAGACCATCGACATCCTGAAAACCCGTGCCGAGCCCCTCGGCATCAAAATAGAGATTGGCAACTGGCAAACCGCTGAGTTTGACAATTCATGGTTTGGCGCAATTGTTCAGTATCCGGATGAAACCGGCGAAATTCACGACTACAGCGGCTTTGTGGCTAAGGCACACGACAAAGGCGTAATGGTTGCTGTTGCTGCCGACCTGATGAGCCTTGCACTGCTCACCCCTCCGGGTGAATGGGGTGCCGATGTGGTTGTTGGCTCCAACCAGCGCTTTGGCATTCCCATGGGCTTTGGTGGCCCGCATGCAGGATTCTTCGCCACCCGCGACGATTACAAACGCTATATCCCCGGACGCATCATCGGCGTAACCATTGACGCACAGGGCAACCGCGCCCTCCGCATGGCACTGCAGACACGCGAGCAGCACATCAAACGCGAGCGTGCTACTTCAAACATCTGTACCGCACAGGCGCTGCTCGCCACCATGAGCGGTATGTATGCCGTTTACCACGGCGCCGAAGGAATCCGGAACATTGCTCACCGCATCAATGTACTCACCTATGTGCTGGCCACCGAAGTTGAAAAATACGGCTACAAACAGTTAAACGGCGTCTATTTCGATACCGTGCGCATCGAAATCCCCGCTACCGTACGCATGAGCGATCTCAGGAAACTGGCTCTGGAGAGCGAAGTGAACTTCCGCTACATCAGCGACCATGTGGTTGGAATCAGCATCGACGAAACCACCAACCTGGAAGATCTGAACATGCTTGTGAACATCTTTGCATCGGCTGCGCACAAACAGTTCAACGAATATGTCTGCATCCCCGAAAACTGCGAAAGCATCAGCACCCTGCCTGAACAGCTCAAACGCACCTCGGAATATCTGACCGACAGGGTATTCAACAGCTACCACTCCGAAACTGCCATGATGCGTTTCATCAAGAGCCTGGAAGATAAGGATCTGTCACTCAACCGCTCCATGATTCCGCTGGGATCATGCACCATGAAGCTGAACGCCGCAGCCGAGCTCTTTTCGCTTAGCTGGCCCGAATTCAACAGCCTGCACCCCTTCGTACCTGCCGATCAGGTTGAAGGCTATCACATGCTGATCAACGATCTGGATAAACTGCTGAGCGAAATCACCGGCTTTGCAGCCATGTCGTTCCAGCCCAATTCGGGAGCGGCCGGCGAATACACCGGACTTATGGTTATCCGCGCCTATCACCAGAGCCGTGGCGAAGGCCACCGCAATGTATGCCTCATTCCCGCTTCGGCTCACGGCACCAACCCTGCCAGTGCAGCCATGGCCGGCATGTCGATTGTAGTGGTAAAATCCGACGAAAACGGCAACATTGATGTCGCTGACTTCAGAGAGAAAGCCGAAAAGCACAAAGACACCCTCTCCGCCTGTATGATTACCTATCCTTCAACCCATGGCGTATTTGAAGAGGCCATCCTCGAACTCGTGAAAATCGTACACGACAACGGCGGACAGGTTTATATGGACGGTGCAAACATGAACGCCCAGGTTGGCCTTACCAGCCCCGGACACATCGGCGCCGACGTATGCCACCTCAACCTGCACAAGACTTTCGCCATCCCGCACGGCGGTGGCGGACCCGGCGTAGGCCCCATTGGTGTTGCAAAACATCTGAAGCCCTTCCTGCCCGGCCATCCGATGGTAAAAACCGGCGGCGACCATGCCATAACTGCTGTGGCTGCCGCTCCTTTCGGAAGCGCTTCCATCCTGCCCATCTCCTATGGCTACATCAAGATGCTTGGTGCCGACGGGCTTACCGAAGCCACCAGAATGGCCATCCTGAATGCCAACTACCTGAAGGCAAAACTCGAAAAGCACTACAAGATTCTCTATACCGGCAAAAACGGAAGGGTTGCCCACGAGATGATCATCGACTGCAACGAGTTCAGCCGCAGCGCCGACCTGCAGGTGATTGACCTTGCCAAGCGCCTGATGGACTATGGATTCCACGCTCCCACAGTTGCTTTCCCGGTAGCCGGCACCCTGATGGTTGAGCCCACCGAAAGCGAGCCGCTGGAAGAACTCGACCGTTTCGTAACCGCCATGGTGGAGATCCGCAAAGAGATTGACGAAATCGTTGAAGGCAAGGCCGACCGCCAGGTGAATGTCATTAAAAAGGCTCCCCACACCCTGCGTATGGTGGCCAATGACAACTGGGAATTCCCCTACTCGCGCGAAAAGGCCGCATTCCCGGGACAACCGGCATTTACCGGCAAATACTGGCCTGCGGTAACCCGTGTGGACGATGCCTACGGCGACCGCAACCTGGTTTGCACCTGCTTACCGGTTTCGGAATACGAAGACAAGTAAAATACAACGCTTTATCCGGAAGGCGCCCGCAAAAGCGGGCGCTTGCCGTTTTTATCAAGAAACAGCTGTTTCAAAATAAAACGCCGGAAAATAATTCCTGAAAATTTCAGATTAAAACAGGTTGGCCGGAAACAGAATGGTAAGTAATTCGTTTTTATTGAAAAGCTGCCTGTTTTTATTTGTTTAATAATACCAGAAACATGAAAAAACTAATCTTAATCCTCTCATTTATAGCCCTGTTCATCGCAGTTCCGGCGATGGCGCAGTTGCCGCTCAGCCCCATGCCGCAGTCGGTGGTAACAACCGGCGACAACATCAGCAAAAGCTCTCTCGGGAAACTGGTTGTAAAGGGTAAAATCCCGCCGCGAATCGTCAGGGAACTGGAGAAAGCGCTTAACAAAGGCGAAAGCCTGCCGGGAAACGGAAGCCTCCGTGTTGAGTTTAAAATGGTAAAAGCTGAAAAGGAGTATCTGTCGCGCTTCAACCATGCGCTGAAGCCCTGGCAACTGGATGAAAGCTATTTGCTGAGCGTAGGAAAAAAGAAAATCACCGTAAAGGCAACCACTGATAAGGGCCTTTTCTATGCATCGCGCACTTTGCTTCAGTTTTTTGATTCAGGCGATATGATTCCCTGCGCCGAGATCGCCGATTACCCTGATTTCCAGGTAAGGGCATGGCAGGACGACATCAGCCGCGGCCCCATCCCAACCATGGATAACCTGAGGCAACAGATCAGAACCATGGCCGATTTCAAGCTCAATATGTTCACCCTGTACACCGAATATGTGTTCCGCTACAAGTCGCATCCGTTTGCTCCTGCCGATGGCATCACCCCGGAACAGATCAGGGAACTGCGTGAATATGCCGCACAGTACCACATCGAACTGATGGCAAACCAGCAGGCATTCGGCCATTTTGAAAAAATCCTCAGCCAGCCCGAATACAAGCACCTTGCAGAAAACGCCAGCGTACTGAATCCGGCGCTGCCCGAAACCTACAAACTGCTCGACGATCTGCTGAGAGAAAACTTTGCCGCCTATCAGAGCGAATATTTCCATCTGGGCTGCGATGAAACCTTCGGTCTGGGCGAAGGGCCGGCGAAACAGATGCTGCCCGGCCTCACTCCTACCGAAATGTATGCGCTTCACATCAACCGCCTCGACTCGCTGGTGCGTCCGCTGCCCACCACTCCCGTCATCTGGAGCGACATCATCCTGAACCATCCTGAAATGATCAAAACCCTGCCGCAGCGCATGGTTTATGTGGCATGGGCCTACCACGCCGCCGAATCGTTCAGCGATTATCTGAAACCACTGACTGAAAGCGGCCTGAAATTCTGGGTTGCACCCGGAGCCGGTTGCTGGCTGAATGTTTACCCCGACCTCGGTGAAGCCGCAGTGAACATCTGGGTACTCATCCGCGACGGGTACAATGCCGGAGCAAGCGGCGTGCTGAACACCACCTGGGACGATGAAGGCTCAGACCTGATGAACCACAACTGGCTGCCACTTGCCTGGGGCGGCGAATTATCGTGGAAAAAGCCAGATGACGAAGGAATGATAAAAAGATACAACACCTTCTGTAAGGCTTTTGATACCCATTTCTTCGGATACGGCTCAGCTCCGTTTATAAGCCCGTCGGCGCTTATGAATGAACTGGCTTCATACCACAAAAGCGGAGTTAGAAACCTGATGAAATTCGAAAACTTCTATTCAACCATCTTCCCGATATTCCCCGAAGATGTTTCAGCGGTGGCCGACAGCCTGAACCGGCTGAAAAAGCATGAGCTTGTTCAGCTTCAGGAGAAGATAGAAAAAATGGGAACCCTGGTTACCCGGCACACCGATGTTCCGGAACTGATGCAGTTTGCTTCGAAGCAAGCCATGTTCATCCTCGATAAAAATCTGCTCAGAATTGCAGTTCACAATTGGATTAGCCATGGCACAGGCAACGAAACCAGCATTCAGCTTGAGGCACTCAGACTGGCAGAGGTTAGCAAAGAACTGAAAAATGAATATGACCGGTGGTGGAAGAATGAGGCCCGTCCATTCTGGCTTGAGAATATTGATGCCCGATACGATAAGCTTACAAACGACCTTGAGCAGCTTGGCAATAATATCATCATCACCCCGACTCCCACCCTGAAAAACGGACAACGCGCCATCACCATGAAAGCGCTCTTGGGCAAAAAGCCAATCTATTTTACCACCGACGGAAGCGAGCCCACGGAAAAATCGCAAAAATACACCGATACCCTCTGGTTCGACCAGAGCGTAGCCATCCGTGCAAAAACCATCATCCCGAAACAGGAAACACCGGTAAGCTCGCTGAACCTTACCTGGCACAAGGGAATCGGCAACATCAGCAAGCTACACTCTGCACCCAGCAATTACCATCCTGCTTATTTGGCCGGTGGCGAACAGGCCCTGGCCGATGGCATAACAGGTGAGAAAAGTACGATATGGTCGGGCGACTGGCAGGGCTACTCCGGACAGGATATTATGGTGGATTTCGATCTGAAAAAGGCAGAACCGCTGCACAGGCTGTCGGTACGATTTTTCCAGAACACCCCGATATGGGTGATGCTGCCAAAAGCCGTTGAAGTTTACCGCTCAGCCGACGGCGAAAAGTGGGAAAAGTTTGCCGAAACCGGCCACAACATCGACCCCGACCAGCACAGGGATCTTTCCCACCCATTCACGGTTGATCTCACCGGATTGCAGACACGCTACCTGCGCATAAAAGCCGTCTATCCAGGCCCTCTGCCCGAGTGGCACCCGTCGGCCGGCCAGGAAGCCATGATGTTTGCGGATGAGATAATTATCGAATAGTAAAAAACAAAGGTTTACAACAGGCAGCCTTTAATATGGCTGCCAAAAACAAAGGAGGCTGTCCGTGAATCAGGACAGCCTCCCTTTTATCAGCTATTTACTTGATTTATCGTCCGCTTTTCGCATCCGATTTTGAAGTTCTGGCCGGGCTGCCGTTTGACGCGGCAGGAGCTTTCACTTCTGAGGACCTGCCGGTGCTGCCAACTCCGGTTGAACTGCGTACCGGCTCGGTTTTCATCTGGCTGCCGCCATTTCCAAAGTCGCTCCTGCGTTCGCGGGTTTCCACGGGGGTGCTGGCACGGCCGGTGGAAATGGTTGACTTGCGTTCCTGAGTTACCACAGGGGCGGTTTTGCGTTCCTGAGTTACCACGGGAGCAGAAGTGCGTCCGGTTGAAGGAGCTGCCTTGCGATCCTGAGTTACCACAGGAGCAGTTTTGCGTTCCTGAGTTACTACGGGGGCAGAAGTGCGTCCGGTTGAAGGAGCTGCCTTGCGATCCTGAGTTACCACAGGGGCGGTTTTGCGTTCCTGAGTTACTACGGGGGCAGAAGTGCGTCCGGTTGAAGGAGCTGCCTTGCGATCCTGAGTTACCACAGGGGCGGTTTTGCGTTCCTGAGTTACCACAGGGGCGGTTTTGCGTTCCTGAATTACTACGGGGGCAGTGGTGCGTCCGGTTGAAGGTACAGTACGATCTGTTTTCACTTCGGTTGCTTTTCTGCCGTTTACATCGCTGCTTACCCTGCCGGTGCCACTGCTGCTTCCGCGGCCGGGGTTTGCAACAGGAGCGGTTCCACGTCCGGGATTGTCAGCGCCTACCTGTGCATTGCGTCCGGGGTTGGTGGCTCTTCCGGTTTCAGTTGTACGGCCGGCATTTCCCACTCTGTGCTGGTATTCTGCAATCCCTTCGCTGCGAAGGTCGGGACGGGTGTAGGTGTAGTCGTAGCGGCCATTGGCTCTGTAGTTGTGTACGGTAACCGAGTAAGTACGGTAGTTGTTGTAATAGTAGTTGTTGTAGTAGGTGGCGTAGTTGTAAACCCTTACAGGACGGTAGCATGCGTAGTAGTGGTCGTACCAGTGATAGTGATATCCGTAGTAGTAATCCCAGTAGTATGCTCTCCAGGGCCTCCAGTGGCGGGGATAGTAGCCCCAATACCAGGGTGAGCGGTAAACCACATAGGTGGGTGCGTAGATGTAGCGGACTACAGGCCAGGTGCGAACCTCTACATAAACGGTTTTGGTTACAACCCTTTCAGTGGTAACGGGCTGCCTGTTGCCGATATATCCGGGATTGGGAGTCTCAGCGTAGTACGGTTCAATCACATAATTCTTGCCGTAGAGATCCTCATCGCCGATCATCTGAACCGTAATATTGCCGGCTCTGTCCTTAAAAACGGTGATTACAGCCACATCCTGGGTTTCCCTTTCGTTGATGGCCACCTGCAGTACAATGGTGTGGTTATTGCCGTCAACATAATCGATCACCTTGATATAGTCGATGTAGTTGTCTCCGTTGAGATCAAGGTTGTTAATCCTGGACTCTTCATCATTGAGGCCTCTCTCGAAAGCCTCAAGGGTTTCTGACTCCTGGAAGAGCTTCATTACGGCGTAAAGATTGAGGTTGTCGCCGGGAAGGTTCAGCCGTTCAGCCCGGATGTCAGTGGCTTTTGCGAAAAAAGCCATGGAGAACAGCAGAACAAGTACGAGGGTGAATCTTAGAGTTTTCATGGCTGTAGGTTTTTAAGTGTGAATAATCAGTAAGTTTCAGTTATCTGATCTAAAGCAAACAGCGTACCAAAAATTTGTATTTTATTTTATGTTATTATCTTAATACTTCATAACCCTTATTATTCAATGCATTCAGAATACTTATTTTTTTATTTTAAAATGTTTTATTCAGATGTTATATCAAAAAAGGAGAAAATCCGTGCCCGGGAAATCCGGTTCAATGGAAATTATCGAATCAGATACCGCCTGTTGATACGGATTGTATTTACAATCGTTAAGCCGATAATTTGAATATTCAGAACAATTATCACGCTGGTCAATTGTCCTGTAATATTTTCCAACCGGTATAAATCAGGTAGTTCGGTTTTGCCAATCTCCCGTTGATTAATTTGGGTTAATTTTGCATTGAAACATTATCCGCAATCACCAAATAAACGCCCATGAAAATATCCTTCATCCCCGTTATTGCAGCCATCCTGCTGCTGGCCTCCTGCACTCAGCAGAAACAGGAAACCGAAGAGCAGCTTTTCGAAAAGTCGGTTACCTTCCCAAAAGAGGCGACCCTTGAGGAGAAAGCCGGTTTCGCATCCCGGGTAACTCCTACCCCTCAGCAGCTCGCATGGCAGAAACTGGAAATGACGGCCTTTATCCATTTCGGGATAAACACCTTTACCAACCGCGAATGGGGCGATGGCAAAGAGTCACCATCCCTGTTCAATCCGGTGGATTTCGATGCGGAGCAGTGGGTAAAGGCGCTGCAGGCCGGCGGCATGAAGATGCTGATCCTCACCGCCAAGCACCACGATGGCTTCTGCCTGTGGCCCACCGTAACCACCGATCACTCCGTTGCCTCCTCACCCTGGCACGGAGGCAAGGGCGATGTGGTAAAGGAGGTGAAAGCCGCATGCGACAAGTACGGGATGAAATTCGGCGTATATCTCTCGCCCTGGGACAGAAACGCTCCGGCCTACGGCGATTCGCCGCGCTACAACGATATGTTCGTGCAGCAGCTTACCGAACTGCTGAGCAACTACGGCAAAATCGATGAGGTGTGGTTCGACGGTGCCTGTGGCGAAGGGCCCAACGGCAAGCAGCAGGAGTACGACTGGGAAGCTTACTACGAAGTCATTCGCCGGCTTCAGCCTGAAGCGGTTACCGCCATTGAAGGCGAAGAGATCCGCTGGGTGGGAACCGAATCGGGTTACGGACGCCCCACCGAGTGGAGCGTTACGGCCTACGCTCCCGGTGCAAGAGCGGCAAACAAGGCAATCAATGCGGAGCTGGGACTTACGGCCATGAGCGAAGACCTGGGAAGCCGGAATGTGCTGGCAAAGGCAGCCGGCGCCTGGTGGTATCCCGCCGAGGTGGATGTCTCAATCAGGCCGGGCTGGTTCTGGCACGAAGCTGAAAATGAGCATGTAAAGTCTCTTGAGAAGCTGGTGGACATCTACTTCAATTCGGTGGGAATGAATGCGGTGCTTCTGCTGAATGTGCCGCCCGACAACCGCGGCCTGATCAACGAAGCCGATGTGGCCAGGCTGAAGGAGTTCGGAGACTGGATCCGGAACACCTTTGGCAATAACCCGATTGCCGGCGCCCGTTCCGTAAATAAAAACGCTGCGGCCGCCATTGACGGCAACCCCGGAACCTGCTGGAGAACCTCCAAACTGCCCGAAACCGCCGAATTCCGCTTCCCGGAACCCGTAGCCTTTGACATCATAGAACTGCAGGAGCTTATTGAAAAAGGCCAAAGGGTGGAAGCGTTCAAAGTGGAAGCGTTTACCGATGGCGAATGGAAGGAAATCGGTTCCGGCACCACCATTGGCTACAAAAGGCTGCTTCGCTGCGATGTTACGGAAACGGACAAGATCAGAATTACCATTGAAGCTGCCCGCGGAGAGGCGCTGATTTCAGCAATCGGATTATACAAAGCCGGCCCGAAGGAATAGAAAACCATACCTTAATTATATAGGTTCGTGCCGATGCGGTTATTCAATCCGACCGTTGCTTTCTTTGCCGGAAAGAAAGGTCTATTCTGAAAGCCCAGGAATCTTACACCCTTCAACAGGCAGTTAAATAATAGTTTACAAACATCAAGCAGGAATCATCCATACCCGGACTCAGCGGTATCCATAAAAAGTCATATTTTTGGCAAGTTTTAATATCCAAAAAGAAAGTCAAAACAACAAGTAACAAAATGAAGATCAAAAATTTGAAAATCCGGGAATTAAGATACTTCTTACCCATAATCGCCTTT
>LUZO01000235.1 GCA_001603685.1 Bacteroidales bacterium Bact_23 | reverse complement strand
GCGGCGGAGTAAAAAGTGCCCGCCATAGGCGGGTTCAGATTTTGGAATGCGTCGCCAGGTGCTGCATCCGCCAGAGGCGGACCGACGCCAGAGGCGGAGGCTGCAAATCTTCATCCGCCTGAGGCGGAGCCACGGTCATTGGCCGGGGCCGCAAATATTCGACGCCCTCAGGCGGAGAACCGTAAATATACGAAGCTGCATGCGGAGAACCGTATCCGCCAAAGGCGGATCATCCGCCGCGGCGGAGCACCGCCAGGTGCTTCAAATGCGCCGTCAGGCGCCTCAAATCTTCATCCGCCGCGGCGGAGCGCCGTCAGGCGCCTCGTCCGCCAGGCTCTTTTCATATCTGATAAAATCCTAAAAAAATCAAATCCGTAAATAAAATCAGAATTTGCCTTTTTTCCCTTTTTTGAGTCTGGAATCAAAGCTCATACGGTAAGTATTGAAGACCTTTATCCTGCGGGAATCACGGTGGCCGGGATTTATCAGATAGTTATATTCCTTCGGAACAATACTGCTTGGCACCTTCAGAACTGCAGCCTCATTATCTGCAACAAAATCATCTCCAATGGTTTGTGTCGTTATGGAGGGCGGTTTGGAATCCCAATCCTCCGGCAGATCATCAATATCTACCTCAAGAATGGTAATATCATCCGGAATAAAAACCTCAACATAATGGCGGTCATTGGGTAAATCTTCGTTTAAATCCAGATGAACAGCCACTTCCAGCGTTGCCAAAGCCCTGCTTTCCGCAGTATAGACCAGCCTGGTATTGTAACTATTCCACCTGAAACCTTTTGACATTGCTGCGCCAACACCGGAAAGCGTATTCTTCAGGTGCTTTTCCCTCTCGATTCGGTAAACAATCATTTATGCCAAATTTCCGGATTCAAGCCTGTTTAAGGCATAATTCACCTCATCAATGCCCGTAATGGTATCCAGCAACTCCTCAGGGGAATTTCCGCCCAGGGAAAGATTTGGTTTTTTTAACCACCTCTGAAATTTTTCTGTCTCATTATTGAACACCTCTGTTCCGTAATCAATTAGCTCAGAGATCAATAAAACCAGCTCACTATCACGGCTATCGAGCAGGGAATGATCGCTTTTTTTCTTATTATAAGTGGTTTGAGGCATCCCAACTATTTCAAGTACCGCTTTCACCGGCCTGTTTAGCCTTTTGCTAATGACTTCGATTGATCCGTAGGGAATCCCCTTCCGGATGATTTCAACACGCTCCATTTTATTCGTCCAGACATATTCTTTATCGTCCGAAATTAAAGTCCATTTTCTACTGGCTAACCTTCTTTCAGATGCTTTCTGAACACTCTTTCTGGTATTAAAAGGCTTTGTTTTCCTAACCGTAGTCTCCATGATAACAACAAATTTATTGCAAATATACAACATTTTTGTTGTTTATGCAAGTTTTTGTGGGTCAGAGGCCAGAAGTCAGAGGCCAGAAGTCAGAGGTCAGAAGTCAGAGGCCAGAAGTCAGAGGTCAGAAGTCAGAGATAAGAATTGATAATGGATAATGAATAATGGATAATGAATAATGGATAAAATGCGCCGCCAGGCGCTGCATCCGCCAGAGGCGGACCGACGCCAGAGGCGGAGGCTGCAAATCTTCATCCGCCAGAGGCGGAGCAGCGTCAACTGCTGCAAATGCGCCAATAGGCGCTGCATCCGCCGCGGCGGAGCCACGGTCATTGGCCGTGGCCGCAAATCTTCAAATCCTTCATCCGCCGCGGCGGAGCGCCGTCAGGCGTTTCAAATTTTCAAATACTCCAAAGGCGCTTTAAAATTTCGTAAATTTGCATTTATCAAGCCTTAAAGCCATGGTTTATCAATCGCGTGTGGTACATATCGGAGAGCTGCCGCTGGGAGGAAGCGCCCCCATCCGGTTGCAGAGCATGACCAATACCAATACCCTGGATACCCGTGCCACGGTGGAACAGGCGATACGGATTGCCAATGCCGGCGCCGATATGGTCCGGATTACCGCTCCCGGCCTGCGCGAGGCACAGAACCTGGCTGAAATCAAAAAGGAGCTTCAGCAAAGAGGCGTTTTCGTGCCGCTGGTGGCGGATATCCATTTCAATCCCGCCGCCGCAGAGATTGCCGCCCGGCTGGTTGAGAAAGTGAGAATCAATCCCGGAAATTATACCGACCGCCCCGTTCCCGGGAAGGTGGATTATACCGACAGCGAGAACCTTTTCGAGCTGGAACGGATCGCCTCCCGGCTGAAACCGTTGCTGCGCATTTGCAGCGAATACGGCACCGCCATCCGCATCGGCGTCAACCACGGTTCGCTATCGCAGCGCATCGTGAGCCGCTATGGTGATACTGCCGAAGGGATGGTACAATCGGCGATGGAGTTCACCCGCATCTGCCACGATTCGGGGTTTCACAACCTGGTGCTGTCGCTGAAATCGAGCAATGTACTGGTGATGACTCAGGCCTGCCGGCTGCTGGCTCAGCGGCTTGCCGATGAGCACCTCTATTACCCGCTGCATCTGGGCGTTACCGAAGCCGGCGACGGCGAAGACGGACGGCTGAAGTCCATCTCGGGAATCGGTGCGCTGCTGGCCCAGGGTATTGGCGACACCATCAGGGTATCGCTTACCGAAGCCCCCGAAGCCGAACTGCCGGTGGCTCAGGCGCTGGTCAGCAGATTTCAGCGAATCAGTCCCGATGGAAGGGCTGAACGATACATCCGGCCCGATCTGAGGATTGACGAAACCGCCCCCCTTAACCGTGAAACCATCCCATCCGGCCCGCTGGGCGGAAAGAATCCCGTCGCGGTACTGCTAAAACAGGGCGAAATCCTCCTTATCGCTGACGAGACAGGCAAAACAACCCCTCTCCCCCACCGGATTACCGGTGCAGATGGCGCCATCGCTGACGGAGAGCGGGAGATTATCCTGTTTGCCGGTGAACCGGATATGGGACAACAGCTTCCGGAGCTGCTGAAACGCCTGGAACAGAACCCTTCAATGCCGCTGCTGGCCGAAGCGGGAACGCCTGCCCTGCGAAGAGTGGCCGCTGCCCTGTCGGAAAAAGGGCTGAAAAACCCCCTGATACTGAAAAGTCCCGTTAAGGCCGGAACGACTGACGAACTGCTTACGGAGATCAGCCTGAATCCCGGCAATCTGCTGATTGACGGCGCCGGAAACGGCATCTGCCTCGAAGCGCCGGATATTGCCCCAGGACTTCAGGCATCCGCCGGATTCGGACTGCTGCAGGCCACGCGCAGGCGCATCTCAAAAACAGAATTTATCGCCTGCCCCTCATGCGGACGAACGCTTTTCAACATTCAGGAGGCCCTGAAGGCGGTGAAACAGCGCACCGGCCATCTGAAAGGGCTGAAAATCGGGGTGATGGGCTGCATCGTAAACGGCCCCGGCGAAATGGCCGACGCCGATTACGGCTATGTGGGCGCCGGAAACGGAAAGGTTAACCTGTACAAGGGGAAGGAGCCGGTCAGAAAGGGGGTGCCCGAAAGCGAAGCGGTGGAGGCGCTGATCGTACTGATCAGAGAGAACGGCGACTGGAAAGAGGCGGAGGAGCCGGATCACAAGGCCTGATGCCTTACGGCCGAATTTTACCGGACATACAGCAACATCTTCATAACCAGACGCGCAGGCTACCCAATGGTATAATGGGTTGATGGTGTTCCCGGAAAAACCTGTCCTCCCAAATACAAAATTTCCTACCTTTCGGCCATAATTCAACGCATGAAAGCCAGGATTGCCGACCATACGGACCCCAAAACCCTGAACCGTTGGGAGGAGTGGTGCCGGAATAACCCGTCCGCCCATTTCTTTCAGTCGCCCCGGTTTGCCCGGCTGCTGAACGGCAGCGGAGTTTACGATTCCGGACTTCTGGTAGCTGAAACCGGCGACGGCGTGTGGCAGGGAGTGCTTTTTTACATCCTTTTTCACGAATATGGCAGGACTTTCAGGCGGCTGACCTCACGCGCGGTTATCTATGGCGGGCCGGTTTTCAGCCCCGCCCTCAGCACGGAAGAGCGTCAGGCTACGGCCGGTGCCTTGCTGCCGCTGCTGAACAATAACCTGAAAAAACGCTGCCTCTATATCCAGTTCCGCAATTTCAGCGACAGCAGCGAGCTGGAAACGGTATTCAAATCCCATGGCTACAAGTTTTCCGACCGGCTTAACCTGCTGAAATCAATTACCGATCCCGAAAAGGCGTTTGCCGGATTAAGCCCTTCAAGGCGCAGGCAGGTGCGGCAAAGCCGCGACAACGGACTGATTGTCAGGGAAGCACAGACTATGGAGGAGGTGGATGCATTTTATGCGCTGCTGAAAGCGCTCTACCGCGATAAAGTGAGAAAGCCGCTGCCGACCCTTGAGCTGTTCAGCCATTTCTTTTTGCAGGGCACCGATTTCGCACAGCAAAGCCCCGGAAAAATCCTGGTTGCGGAGTATCAGGGGCGGGTTGTGGGAGGTATGCTTGCGCCGTTTACACCTGAAGGGCGGATTTTCGAGTGGTATGTGTGCGGCCTGGATAAGGAGTACGCCCGGCAGGGCGTATATCCCAGTGTTGCGCTTACCTGGGCTGCGATGGAGGCAGGCCACGCCGCCGGATGCCATACCTTCGATTTTTTGGGGATGGGTATTCCAGGAAAGCCTTACGGAGTCCGCGATTTTAAGGCCCGCTTCGGCGGCGAATGGGTGAATTACGGCCGCCGGATCCGGGTGAATTCGCCATTGCTGTACAACCTTGCGGAGATTGGGTATAATGTGATGAGGTTGGTGAGGAGGGTGTGAGGAGAAGGCCTAAGGTCTAAGGTTAAATGACTAATGTATAATGCTTTGTCCGCTGCCGTGGGCAGAAGTCTGAAGTCTGAAGTCAGAGGTCGGAGTCCGCCGCGGCGGAAGAGGTAAGAAGTAAGAGGTAAGAAGTAGGAAGTAAGAAGTAGGAAGTAAGAAGTAGGATTTTTCCGAAGCCTGAGGTTCCCGCCGATTCCTGACGGTGGTTGAGCGAATGCGAAGCCCTGTCGTAGCCCGCCAGGCCGGGACTTCAAATCATAGAATCCGCCAAAGGCAGAGATGCGTTCAACGGCACTCCACTAGCCCCAATATGACGGCCATTTTGTCTGCGGACGATAATTTCACTCCAAAGGAGCTTTATTTTCTATCGTTTGATCTTTTCTTCCGAAAACCACTATTAATCAGAAGGCATATTGACTTAAAGTGGCGTAAATTGTACCTGATTGAGAAATCAATGCTTCAAACAGCCTATTGGCACTACATAAACCCCATCCGGTCGCCGGTATGCATATTGCCCGCCGGTTATAACCATCAGAAACGATGGTTCACCCATTTTATCCTGATCTATTTTGGATTTAAGTTTTAAAAGATTCTCAGAGGCCTCATCAATTTGCTTATTTCCCAATTTTACTTCCATTGCAGCCCACCGACCATCACGCAAACGAACAATCAAATCAGCTTCAAGGCCTGTTTTATCACGATAATGAAATACATCCCCGTCGATTGCTTGTGCATATACCCTTATATCACGGGTACATAAAGCTTCAAACAAGAAGCCAAAATATTGAAAATCGCTCAAAACACCTTTGGGGTTTATCCTAAGAACGGCTGTTGCAATGGAAGGATCCACAAAGTGCCTTTTTGCAGCAGTCCGGATAGCAGTTTTTGAGCGCAATGATGGAGCCCAGGCCGGAAGATCTTCAATCACAAATATCCGGCGTAAAGCATTGATGTAGGAACCAATCGTTTTTTCAGACAGAGATATCTCAGTTGCCTCAATATCTTTCATGATTGTCTGATAACTGGCTGTTGTTGAAAGATTTCGCGCCAGCGAACGCAGAAGCAAACGAACCCTCTCCGGATTTTTCTCAACATTGTCAACCTGAGACACATCATTATTGATTACCGCCTCAACATAATTCACAGCCATTCTAAGAGCATCTGTTTCATTTTGATTTATGCTTGCCGGCCAACCACCCCGGCACAAAGCAAAAGCTATTTTTTCAATAGTTAAATCTGATATAGCCGCTACATCAGGCTTATTATTAAATAATGCCTTAAGTGAAATACTTCCATTTGATTCCATTGATTCGAAAAGAGTCATTGGCCTCAATAATATGCGGGCAATTCTACCTGTTCCGGTATGTACGGTAACATTATCAGAAGGCACAGCCGAACCCGTCAGAATAAACTGCCCGGGCTCAGCTCTTTGGTCAACTTCAAAGCGCACCGCATCCCACAATATAGGAGCCATTTGCCATTCATCAATAAGTCTGGGAGTTTCTCCCCTGAGAAGTAATGATGGCTTTGTGTCGGCAATAGTCAGATTGGATGCCAGATTATCGGGATCCTGCATAAACAAAACACTTTTTGAAGCATTGATTGCAGTACTCGTTTTTCCACACCATTTTGCACCTTCTATAAGAACGGCACCCGATGATCTCAAAGCTGACTGCAACCCAGAATCACATAACCTCGGCATATAGGATTTTGTCTTCATGATATTTTTATAGTTTACATTACAAATATAGGCTATTTTCGATTAATACAATCATCAACTTCCGTGTTTGGCGCATTTTTACTTCCGTATTTGGACCGATTTTACTTCCGTATTTGGACCGATTTTACTTCCGTATTT